>DASZZB010000070.1:0-3479 GCA_035545115.1 Solirubrobacterales bacterium
CGCAGTTAGCTCCGCATAGCGCAGCTAACTGCGAACGCCACCGGGGGCGCCGGCTGGTCGCGGCGTTCGCTCGTGGAACTACTTGGCTAGGCCTAGGTCCTAGGCGGAGTAGTCGTTCCAGCCGGCGAACTCGCGGCCGGCGAACTTCTGCAGCTCGGCGACTTCCTCGGTGAAGCGGCCGCGCAGCGTCTCGAAGAGGTCGTCGGGGAGGACGGGCTTCGGCGCGGGTGGCTTCTCCGGATCGTGGACGATCTTCTCGACCAGCCAGCGAAGCCGCTCCGGCAGGCGGTCGAAGTTGCGGTCGAAGGAACGGAAGCCCGGCAGTTTGATCAGCTTCTCCATGAACTGGTATTTGTCGCCGGACTTGGCCGCCGACTTCTCCCACTCGCGGTCGAACTGCTCGGAGGTAAAGCTCTCGTCGACGCCGGCGAAGGCGAAGGCCTTGCGCATCGTCCCCTCGCGGTCACTCTGCAGCTCCTCCTGGGTGATGACCTCGATCCGGTCGCGGTCGAAGTGCTCCAGGTAGGGCTGCAGCTGCATCCAGTAGCGCGAACGGTTGACGTACTGGGTGTCGGGGTCGGAGAGGACAGCGACCATGTCGCGGGACTCGTAGCCGGCGCCGGTCGCGTGGACCCAGTGGCTGAGGATGCGCTTGACCGGGTCGCGCACCATGTAGATCAGCCGGGCATCCGGGCAGTGGGTGTGGATGCGCTCGGCGACGCCCTGGTAGCGGGGCAGGTTGGTGTAGTGGGGGGAGGACTCGCCGCGCACCTCGAAGCGGTCGTCGAAGCGGCTCGCGTACCAGTCGAGGCCGAGGTCCCAGTTCAGCTCGTCGACGAAGAAGTTCAGCTCCTTCGGCTTCGACATCTGGATCTCGGGATGGAGGCCGAGGTAATGGTGGATGCTCGTCGTCCCGCACTTCAGCCCGCCGATGATGATCAGGTTCGGCATCGCCGCGTGGGCTTTGCGGCGGCGGCGGTGGGCGCTCTTGCGGTCGGCGCTATAGCGCTCGCGGGCGCGCGCGCACATCGCCTCGTCGGAGGGATCTGGCGGCAGCTGGGAGGGGAGGATGTGCGTGTCGGTGTCCGGCACGAGCGGGGCTAGTCTAGCTGTGATGCCGATTTTCCTCGCTCAGCTGTCCGCCGCCGACCTCGCCTCGAGCCTCGAACACTTCTTCGACGCGGCGACGGAATTCTTCCGCCACCTCTCCGAAGTGCACTGGTCGCAGTTCGGCCTCGCCCTACTCTGTCTGCTCGCGATGCAGCTGGCGCGCGCCTGGGCCTGGCGCAACGTGCTGCGGGCGGCCTACCCGGGGAAGCGGATCGGCTTCCTGCGGCTCGCGGCGGCCTACCTGGCCGGGGCGGGGATCAACGCGGTCGTCCCGGCTCACGCGGGGGACGTCACCAAGGTCTTCCTGGTCAAGCGGCAGATCCCCGACTCGTCGTATCCGGCGGTCACCTCCTCGTTCCTCGTGCAGACCGTCTTCGACACCTCGGTCGGGATCCTGGTGCTGCTCTACGCGATCAGCCAGGGCCTCCTGCCGCCGTTGCCCGAGCTTCCCCACCTGCCCGCCTTCGAGGTCTCCTTCTGGGCGAACCACCCGAAGACGCTGGCGATCACCGTGGCGGCGCTGACGATCGCGATCGTCGTCGCGGTGCTGCTGCTGGCGAAACGGGTGCGGCGCTTCTGGGCGCGGGTCAAGCAGGGCGTCGTGATCCTCACCCGGCCGGGCGACTACATGCGCCAGGTCTTCGCCTGGCAGGGCGTCGGCTGGCTCTTCCGCTTCGCCGCCTTCTGGTTCTTCCTCGAGGCCTTCGGGCTGAAAGGCTCGATCGGCAACGTGATGCTGGTGATGAGCGTGCAGGCGATCGCCAACGTCGTCCCCTTCACGCCGGGCGGTGCGGGCGCCCAGCAGGCGCTGCTGGTCGCGACGCTGCGCGGTCCGTCGCGCGCCGCGGTGCTCTCCTTCTCGGTCGGGACGCAGATCGCGATGGCGGTCTGGTCGGTGGCGCTCGGCTTCGGCGCGATCCTGCTCGTCTTCCGCACCACCGACTGGCGCGGCCTGATCCGTCAGGCCCAGGAGGACGCCGACCGGGAGGACGGCGGCGGGCCGGGCGGCGCGGCGCCGAACCCCACCTCGGCTTAGGGCGTCGTCGCGAGGGCGGGGTGTGGAGAGAAACTCGGTCTATGACCGAGTAAGTCGCCACACCGGCGGGTGCTCAGTCCGACCATCCGGGGTAGCGCCCTTCGACCTGCCACTGCCAGGGCGGCGCTTCGGCGGCGGGGAAGTCGTAGTGGTCGTGGCCGGGGAGGGTCTCGAGCGGGACGAGGACCGGGTCCTGGGACGCCAGCAGCTCGGTGCCCGCGGCGGCCTCGACGTCGGCGGCGGTCGCGGCGCGCCGGACGGCGCGCCAGCCGAGCGTCGGTCGGTACTCCCAATAGACGAGCTCGACGGTGCCGTCGGCGGCGCGGTGGTCGAGCAGCTGGGTGAAGGCGGTCGTGCGACGGTTGGAGGCGGTGAGGTGGGGGCCGGCGGCGACGGCGCAGCTCTCGCGGCGGCAGCGGCGGAAGTCGACCGCGACGAGTGGCAGGCCATCGGGGCCCGGCAGCGCCGTCGGCGCCGGGGCGAGGGCACGGGCCAGCCGGGCGAGTGGCCATCCGTATGCGGGGACGAGCGGATCGTGGTGGCAGGCATCCGGGAGGCGCGGCGCGCAGGCGATGCGACGCCCGATCGCCCCCGCCAGCTCCCGTCCCGAGTCCACTTCGCCGCCGCCGGCGACCGCGGCGATCGCCGCGATCAGGAGCAGCGCGAGGAGCGCCGCCAGCCCGGCGCCCTCCACCGTCGCCTGTCCCCGCTCCACCTTGATGCCGGCGACGCTAGGCGGCAAACTCGCGCAGGTGGCGCGCGGGGGGTGCCGATTGTGCGTCGGCCAGGTGTCAGGTCTGCTTAGATCTGCCCATGGAGGGCAGCCCTTTCAACCTCTTCGGCGATCCCGACGAGTTCCGCGCCCGGATGGAGGAGCTCTCGGAGCAGATGCAGTCCTCGCAGCGCGTCGCCTGGGCCGACAACGCGATCAAGCTGGCGGTCGAGATGACCGTCGCCTCGATCGGCCGCCTCGACCTGACAGGTTCCGCCGACGAGCAGGCGATGCAGGTCCGCGACGCGATCCGCGTCCTCTTCCCGGAGGCCGTGACGTTGGTCCGCGAGGCCCGCGAAGGCCTCAGCTGAGGGCGCACAGACCCTCAGAGCAGCTCGAAGCGGAGGTCGACGACCGCGCCGCGCCGGAAGAGCGCCCCGAGCAGCTCGATCGGTAGCGCGACGAACGCCGCCGGGATCGCCAGGACGACGCTGGCGAGGGCGTCGATGCGGCGCTGCCAGCGCTCGTCGGCGGGCGCCGCCCGCCCCGACCCGAGCGCCGCGAGGGCCACGTTGTGGCCGAAGGTGACCGAGTTCAGCAGGGTCTGCCAGGTCACCTTGA
>DASZZB010000071.1:0-9407 GCA_035545115.1 Solirubrobacterales bacterium
AGCGCGGTTCGCGACCGGCCCGCTCGAGCAGTGAGATCTCGGTCCGGTGCAGCTCGGTCCGCTCGCCCAGCTCCTCCTGGGAGATGCCGACCTCGACGCGGCGGCGGCGCAGGTTGTGGGCGAGGCGCTCCTGGGGGGTCACGGCGGATCGTGCGGTCGAGGCCCTGGTGGCCGCGGCCATCCTCCCAGCCTGCAGACAACCGTTCCACAGACAAAGACCTTCGGCCCGGGCTCAGCGACCTGCCTGATCATCGGGCACTGCCGAGCCGCTCGTCGTCACCCGGTCGCGGCCGGCGCGCTTGGCCCGGTACAGGGCCTGGTCGGCCCGGCGGTAGAGCCGCTCGAAGCCGATCTCCGGCCCGCTGCCGCCGCTCACGCCGAAGGAGGCGGTGACCTCGATGCCGGTCGCCGGCCCGACCCCCTCGATCGCCAGGCGCAGTCGCTCGGCGACGCTCTCGCCTTCGTGCTCGGTCAGCCCGGGGAGCAGGATCAGGAACTCCTCGCCCCCGACCCGGTAGACGAGGTCGAAGGTGTGCAGGGTGCGGCGGATCTGGTCGGCGACCTCGCGCAGGAGCCGGTCGCCGACGTCGTGTCCATGGTCGTCGTTGACGCGCTTGAAGTGGTCGAGGTCGAGGAGGACGAGGGTGATCGGGGCCGCGGAGACCAGCGCCTGCTGGCGGAGCTCCTCGAAGCGGTCGATCAGGCCCTGGCGGTTCAGCAGCCCCGTCAGCGGGTCGACGATCGCGGCTCGACGGTGACCGATCTCCGCCTCGGAGAGGGCGATCGAGCCGATCGTGACGCCGAGCTGCATCGTCAGGACGGCCAGCATCGGCAGCGGTTCGGAGATCACGGCCTGCGAGTCGCTCAGCAGCGAGACCGCCAGGAAGACCGCCGCGGTGACGAGCGAGCAGACCGCGACCGAGGCCGGCCCGGCGCGCAGGGCGTTCATCACCACCCCGATCGGGAGCAGGAAGACGAGCGGGCTCGCGGTACCGCCGCTCAGGCCCGCGGCGGTGGCCATCGCGATCGTCACGCAGAGGCTGGTGACCAGCTCGGCGTATTCGGGGTGCGCACCGCGCCTGATCGCGAGCGGTCCCAGGGCGAGGGCCCCGAGGACGGCGGCGAGCGGGAGGAATGCCCACGCGTCACGGAAGACGGCGCTCGCCAGGAGGATCGCGCCGACCAGCGCACCGACCATCTGGGTGGCCCGGTCGAGCCGTCCGGCGCGCTCCATGATCCGCTGCCGCGAGACGGCGCTCGGCGCGAGCCGACCGCGGCCGGGGATCTTGTGGCGCGGCTTCCGTCCTGTCTCGATCACCCTCCTGATATAGCGGGTTTCCGGCAGATCGTTTCAGCCTCCGCGGTGGATGCTCCGGAAGTGAGGCGATCCGCTCACTTCTTCTTCGCGCGTTCGAGGACTGTGCCGAAGGCCTTGTCGACTTCCTCGGTGAGGGTGAGCCGGAAGGTCGCGACGAAGGCCTCTACGGCGATCGGCCGCAGGCGCTCGATCGCGGCGATCATCTTCGGCCAGTCCTCGTCGGGGCGGCCGGCGTCGTCGAAGGGCTTCCAGAGCTCGTCGAGGAAGAGCGAGACGAAGGCGCGGGCGCCCGCATGGGAGCTGCGACTGAGCTTCTCGACCGCCGCGACCGCCGCCGCCACCGGGATCCCCATCCCCATCACCTCCTCGGCCGCGCGCAGGAGGGTCGGGCTCGGCGCCTCGAAGTTTTCGTCGCCGAGCTCGACCAGCAGCCCCAGCTTTTGCGCCTTGGCCAGCAGCTTCGGGTCGTCGACGTCGAAGCGCTCGATCAGCTCCTCCCGGGTCAGTACCTCCGGCGCCTCGTCATCGAAGGGCGCGGTCACCGCCTGGCGCAGGCCGACGAAGCGGTCGGCGTCGGCGCCGTGCTCGCCGATCAGCCGGGAGATCGCGCTGAGCTTGAAGCCCTCGGCCTGCATCTCCTGGATCAGGCGCAGGCGGGCGACATGGTCGGGACCGTAGTAGCCGGTCCGGGCTCGCACCTCGGGCGGCGGCAGGAGGCCACGCGACTGGTGGTTGCGGATGTTGCGGACCGACATCCCGGTCTCGTGGGCGAGCTGCTCGACGGTCATCGCCACGGTGGCCATCCCCTTCGCTTGCGTGTCGCTGCTCACGTTGACGATTCTACCGATCCATGTAACCTCATTCGAGGTAACTATGGTCCGTGCAATCGAAATTCATGGCTGAGCGGGGCGCCGTCCCGCATGTCCCGGCGGTGCGCCGGCGGGCGCTCCACGCGGTGCGCTCCCTATTCACCCCGCTTCTGCCCGACGACTACCTGGAGTTGATCAACCCGCTCTGGTCGACCCAGGAGCTGCGCGGACGGATCGAGCGCATCGAGCCGGAGACGCCGGACGCGGTCACCGTCCTGATCCGTCCTGGCCATGAGTGGCAAGGCCACCGCCCCGGCCAGTACCTGCGGATCGGGGTCGTCGTCGCCGGCGTCCACCACTGGCGCGCCTACTCGTTGACCACCGACCCCGGCCGTCCCGACGGACTGATCGGCATCACCCCGAAGCGGGTCGACACCGGCGTCGTCTCGCCGTACCTGGTGCATGGGGCGCGGCCCGGGGACATCGTCCGGCTCGGCGGCGTCGAAGGCACCTTCGTGGTGCCGGAGCCGGTGCCGCGCAAGCTTCTCTTCGTCAGCGCCGGCTCGGGGGTGACGCCGATCATGTCGATGCTGCGGGCGCTCGACCGCTCGGGGGACCTCGACAACGCGGTCCACGTCCACTCCGCCCGCTCCGCCGATCGGGTGATCTTCGGCGAGCACCTCGCCGACCTCGCCGACCGCCGCGAAGGCTACCGGCTGCACCTGCAGCTGACCGGTGCAGTCGGCCGCATCACGCCCGCCGACCTGGACGGAATCTGCCCCGACTGGCGCGTCCGCCAGACCTTCGCGTCCGGGCCGCGCGACCTGCTCGACGCCCTGGTCGAGCACTGGGCCGCCGAGGGCGACCCGGGCCTCTTGGCGATGGAGCGCTTCCAGCCGGTGATCGGGGGCGATGCCGTCATCGCCGGCGAGGGCGGCCGGATCGTCTTCGCCAAATCCGGGGTCGAGGGCGAGAGCGACGGCACGACCCCGATCCTCGTCGCCGGCGAGGCGGCCGGGGCAGAGCTGCCCTTCGGCTGCCGGATGGGGATCTGCCGCACCTGCATCGGCCGCCTCTGCTCCGGCAAGGTCCGCGACCTGCGCACCGGCGAGGTGCACGGCAGCAAGGGGGAAATGGTGCGGACCTGCGTCAACGCTCCCGAAGGACCGGTCGAGATCGCGCTCTAGGCGCGCCGCCGGCATCCCCGAACCTCACCACCAAGGAGACCTCAGATGACCACCGTCACCGCACCGATCGACACCCACGAGGAGAGCCCCCTCGCGCACCTCTCGCAGGAGCAGCTGGACGAGCTGGCGCGCGAGTTCGATGCGATCCAGGACCGCGTCGCCGGCGAGCTCGGCGAACGCGACCGCCGCTACATCGAGGCGATGATCGAGATGCAGCGACGGCTTGCGGTGATCGGGCGGGTCGGCCTGCTGCTGCCGCGCTTCCGGCCACTCGCCCTCGGGGCCGCCTCGGCCCTGGCGGCGGCCAAGATCCTCGAGAACATGGAGATCGGCCACAACGTCATGCACGGTCAGTGGGACTGGATGAACGATCCCCGGATCCACTCCTCCACCTGGGACTGGGACACCGCCTCGACCGCCGAGGCCTGGAAGCACTCCCACAACTATGTGCATCACACCTTCACCAACATCCGCGGCAAGGACAAGGACCTCGGCTACGAGATCATGCGGATCGACCCCCACCAGCGCTGGCACCCGGTCTACCTGCTGCAGCCCGCCTACAACCTGATCCTGGCGGGCCTGTTCGAGTGGGGCGTGGCGCTGCACGACCTCGACTTCGAGGCGATCCGGACCGGCGAGAAGTCGATGCGCCAGGTCCGCCACGAGCTGAAGGGGATCGCGGGCAAGGCGCGCGACCAGGTGGTCAAGGACTACGTCGCCTGGCCGCTGGTCAGCGCCCTCGCGAGCGCCGCCCTCGGCGCCGCGCTGGAGGCGACGAAGCCGAGCCGGAGCCGCTCCGCTGTTCCTTATGGTCGTATGGCGTCCAAAAAGAACAGCTGGCGAAGGGGGACGCGCCGGCGGCGTCCGGAGGGGCGCCTTGCGCGGATCGCCGGGCGGGCCCTGGCCGACGGCGCCCAGGCCTACCGTCGTACCGCCGCCGCCGACGCGGGCGCCAACCTGGCCCGCAACCTCTGGTCCTACGCGATCATCTTCTGCGGCCATTTCCCCGACCAGACCTACACCTACAGCCCGGCCGAAGTGGAGGACGAGAGTCGCGGCGGTTGGTACATCCGTCAGCTGACCGGCGCCGCCAACATCGAGGGCAGCTCCCTCTTCCACGTCGCCAGCGGCAACCTCGGCTACCAGGTCGAGCACCATCTCTTCCCCGACATGCCGAGCACCCGCTACGCCGAGATCGCGCCCCAGGTCAAAGACATCTGCGAGCGCTACGGCCTCCCCTACAACAGCGGCCCGTTCCTCACCCAGCTGGGGATGGTGCAGCGAACGATCCTGCGGCTCGCCTTCCCGGGCGGCCGGCCTCGCCCGAAGCCGGGGCCCTACCGGCCCGCCGGGTCCGCGGACTGAGGGTTTCTCGACCCGACCTCGACCCAGGGGGTTTCAACCCGGGCGGCGGCCGGCGGTGAAGTGGACGACCTGCACCGAGGAGCTGTTGCCGGCGGCGTCGACCGACTTCACCCGGAAGACATGGCGGCCGCGTCCGAGGTGGCGGTAAACCTTGGGCGAGTGACAGCGCTCGAACGAGGCCTTGTCGAGGCGACAGTAGAAGGTCACGTCGGCCGCCTCGTCGGCGAAGACGAAGGTGTAGCGGGAGCCGCCCCTGGGGTTGGGTTTGTGACGGTGGTTGGGGCTGTAGAGGACGGTGGTCCTGGGCAGGGGCGAGACGACGACGGGCGTCGCCGAGGCAGCCGTGGCGTCGCTGGCCTCGGCCTTGACGACCGCGAAGGTGCGCTGCACCGGGGCGGCGGCCTCGTATTCGGCGTCGCCGGGCTGTTCGGCGGTGACCTCGCAGGTGCCGGCGGCGATCATGTGGACCTTGTCCGAGACGATCGTGCAGACCGGGGCGCTCTGGGAGGTGTAGGTGACGGGGAGGCCGGAGCCGGCGGTCGCGCCGGGGTCGAAGTCGGGATCGCCGAGGGTGTGATCCGGGGGGGCGGTGAAGGTGATGGTCTGGGGTTTGGGTTCGAAGGCGCCACCCCCCGGGAAGACAGAGGAGTTCAGCAGGACCGAGACGCTGCTGGAGACGAAATTCGCCACCGCCAGGTCGGGCCTGCCGTCGCCGTTCAGGTCGCCGATCGCGACGGCTGCGGGGCCGGTGCCGGTCGCGTAGTCGGCCTTGGCGGCGAAGCTGCCGTCGCCTTCGCCGAGCAGGACCGAGACGTTGTCGGCGCCTCGGTTCGCCACCGCCAGGTCGGGCCTGTCGTCGCCGTTCAGGTCGCCGATCGCGACGGATTCGGGGGAGGATCCGGTCGCGTAGTCGGCCTTGGCGGCGAAGATGCCGTCGCCGTGCCCGAGCAGGACCGAGACGCTGTCGGAGCGGCGGTTCGCCACCGCCAGGTCGGGCTTGCCGTCGCCGTTGAGGTCGCCGATCGCGACGGAGCAGGGCTCGGTGCCGGTCGCGTAGTCGGCCTTGGGGGTGAAGCTACCGTCGCCGATGCCGAGCAGGACCGAGACGTTGCCGGAGCCGGCGTCCGCCACCGCCAGGTCCGGCTTGCCGTCGCCGTTCAGGTCGCCGATCGCCACGGAGATGGGGAAGGTGCCGGTCGCGTAGTCGGCCTTGGCGGCGAAGCTGCCGTCGCCGTGCCCGAGCAGGACCGAGACGCTGTCGGAGCCGCTGTTCGCCACCGCCAGGTCGGGCCTGCCGTCGCCATTGAAGTCGCCGATCGCCACGGAGAAGGGGGAGGATCCGGTCGCGTAGTCGGCCTCGGCGGCGAAGCGGCCGTCGCCTTCGCCGAGCAGGACCGAGACGCTGTCGGAGCGGCGGTTCGCCACCGCCAGGTCGGGCTTGCCGTCGCCGTTGAAGTCGCCGATCGCCACGGAGGTGGGGTCGGAGGTGAGGTCAGGTCCGGTCGCGTAGTCGGCATGGGGTTGAAATGCGAGCGACGCAGAGGCACCCGCCGCCGTCAGCAGGGAAATGGCCAAGAGCGCCACAAAGGCAGCGAGCAAACGAAAGGTCGGGCTGCCGTGCATCGCCTTGCCCGCGGCTCCGTCACGCATGGGGACCATACTAATAGATAGATCGGTGAATCTAAGCAATGACCGCGAAGACGACGAAAACCAAGTCGAAGACGACGAAAACCAAGTGGCAGCGCAAGCGCGAGGCGAGCCGCGCCGCCCTCGTGCGCTCGGCGGCGCACAGCTTCCACGAGCGCGGCTATGCGGCGACCCGGGTCGAGGACATCGTCGCGGGCACCGGCTACACCTCCGGCGCCTTCTACTTCCACTTCACCGACAAGGCCGAGTGCTTCTGGACGGTGGTCGAGCACCGCGAGGGGCTGCGCGGGGAGTGGTGGGAGATCGTCCTGGAGGGACTCGATCCCGGCGAGGTCCCGCTGGGGGAGGTGCTGGGGAGGGTCTTCGCCCACTTCGACCGGACCCTGGAAGGGCTGAACGAGTGGGTGCTGGTGATGGTCGACTTCCACCAGCAGCACCGCGGCGAGGGGGTGCCAGAAGCGCGGCTGGCCGAGGTCTACCGGCGCTGGCACGAGGAGATGGTGAGCTTTGCCGAGGCGCTCGCCGAGCGCGGCTGGATCGACGGCGGGCGCGATCCCGACGTCCTCGCCACCCAGGTCTTCGCCTTCGCCGAGGGCCTCGCCGTCCACGCCCGGCTCTACGGAATCGAGGAGGCGGCCGTGCAGGGGGCGCTGATCGAGGGGCTGGTGCGGCTACTGCGCTGATATGGAACGCGGCCCCGGCGGCCGCCACCCGGCGCCTCGGTGAGGTCAATGAGTCAAGCCCGCTGGACCGCGACGCCCTCGAACGAGGAGAAGTCGGTGTCCTGGGTCACTACCGAGGCTGCATGGCGCATCGCCGTGGCGGCGATCCAGGTGTCGTGCCGGCGAGGGCGACGGCCACGAGCAAGCTCGGCCGAGGCGAGGCCGGCAAAGCAGCTCGCCGTCTCGGGGTCGATCGGCAGCAGGGGGTAGGTGCCCCGCACACGCGAGAGGGTCGCCAGGCGTTTGGCACGGGTGGCGGAGTCGGCGGCGCGCAGCACTCCGCGGACCTCGGCGAGGTCATCGAGGAGGCCGGGATCGGCGGGGGCCTCACGGACGATGCTGCGCAGCTCGGCGGAGGGGACCCAGGGGTCGCGTCCCTCGACGTGGGGGAGGATGTCTGCGACCGGGCGGCGATTGACGGTCAGCGTCAGGCGTTCGCCGGCTTCCAGGTCCCGACGACCGAAGCCGTGGAGTTCCGCAGCTCGCGGATGGAGACGTCTCTGGCCATGGCACGACCGTAGCACCAATTGCGACGCCTGCCAGGCCCCGCCTGCAGCGGTCAGCGCCGGCCGGCGGTGAAGTGGACGACCTGCACCGGGGAGCCGTTGCCGGCGGTGTCGACCGACTTCACCCGGAAGACATGGCGGCCGCGCCCGAGGTGGCGGTACACCTTGGGCGAATGACAGCGCCTGAACCGGGCCTTGTCGAGGCGGCAGTAGAAGGTCACGTCGGGCGCCTCGTCGGCGAAGACGAAGGTGTAGCGGGCGCCGCCCCCGGGGTTGGGCTTGTGACGGTGGTTGGGGCTGTAGAGGACGGTGGTCCTGGGCAGGGGCGAGACGACGATGGGCGTCGCCGGGGCAGCCGTGGCGTCGCCGGCACCGGCCTTGGCGACCGCGAAGGCGCGCTGCACCGGGGCGGCGGCCTCGTATTCGGCGTCGCCGGGCTGTTCGGCGGTGATCTCGCAGGTGCCGACGGCGATCATGTGGACCTTGCCCGAGACGATCGTGCAGACCGAGGCGCTCCGGGAGGCGTAGACGACGGGGAGGCCCGAGGAGGCGGTCGCGCCGGGGTCGAAGTCGGGATCGCCGAGGGTACGGCTCGAGGGGGCGGTGAAGGTGATGGTCTGGCCGGCCTTGTTGGTGGCGCCGGGGGGGCCGGCGAGGTCGGAGACATCGACCGGGGTGGAGCTGTCGGCGGTGCTGCCGTCGCCGAGCTGGCCGTAGCGGTTGTAACCCCAGCACTCGACCGGGCCGGCGGCAGTCAGCGCGCAGGTGTGGCCACCGCCCGCCGCGATCGCCGTCGCGCCGGTGAGGTCGGAGACATCGACCGGGGTGGCGCTGTTGACAGTGCTGTCGTCGCCGAGCTGGCCGGTGGCGTTTTCGCCCCAGCACATGACCGTACCGTCGGCGGTCAACACGCAGGTATAGAACTGACCCGCCGCGATCGCGGTGACTTCGGGGAGGCTGGGGACCTTAACCGGGATGGAGCTGTTGGTCGTGCTGCCTTCGCCGAGCTGGTCGGCGCCGTTTTCGCCCCAGCACATGACCGCGCCGCCGCTGGTCAGTGCGCAGGTGTGGTGGTAGCCCGCCGTGATCGCGGTGGCGCCGGTGAGGCCGACGACCGCGACCGGGGTGGAGCGGTTGGTCATGGTGCCGTCGCCGAGCTGGCCGTAGGCGTTGTAGCCCCAGCACTTCACCGTGCCGGCGGCGGTCAGCGCGCAGGTGTGACCACCGTCTGCCGCGACCGCCGTGGCGCCGGTGAGGCCGACGACCTCGACCGGCGTGGAGCTATTGGTCGTGGTGCCGTCGCCGAGCTGGCCGGCGCCGTTTTCGCCCCAGCACTCGACCATGCCGGCGGCGGTCAGCGCGCAGGTGTGGTTGGCGCCCGCCGCGACCGCCGTGGCGCCGGTGAGGCGGACGACCGCGACCGGGGTGGAGCGGTTGGTCGTGGTGCCGTCGCCGAGCTGGGCGTCGCGATTTTTGCCCCAGCACTTGACCGTGCCTGCCGGGGTCAGCGCGCAGGTGTGGGCGGCGCCCGCCGTGATCGCCGGCCCGTCGCCGTAGGCGTCGGGCGCCATCGACAGGAATCCCAGCAGCAGTGGGAGGACGAGCGCCGAGCGGAGGATCGTGCGGGCGGTGCCGCTCGTCCCCCGCGGCCCTGGCGCCATCTCCCCTCTGCCGGCTCCGTCGCGCATCGGGGCCATAATAATAGATAGATCGGTGAATCTAAGCAATGGATGCGAAGACGACGAAAACCAAGTGGCAGGTCAAGCGCGAGGCGAGCCGCGCTGCGCTCATGTGCTTGGCGGCGCACAGCTTCCACGAGCGCGGCTACGCGGCGACCCGGGTCGCCTTCTATG
>DASZZB010000072.1:0-7445 GCA_035545115.1 Solirubrobacterales bacterium
TGGAGGCTCCACTTCAGGCGCCTGGCCTGGCCCGAGCCCTTCGGGTACTTGACCGTGCAGGTGACCTTGGCCTTCTTCTTGCCCTGGTACTTGACCTTGCAGGTCACCTTGACCTTGCCCGCCGGGCCCTGGGGGCCCTGCGGGCCGGTGGCGCCGGTCGGGCCCTGGGAGCCGGTGTCGCCCTTGGCGCCGGCGTCGCCCTTCGGGCCGGTCGGGCCCGTGGGGCCGGTCGGGCCGGTGGCACCGGCTGCGCCGGTGGCCCCCGTCGCCCCGGTGGCTCCCGTGGCGCCGGTGTCACCGGCGGGACCCTGGGGGCCGGTGTTCCCGGTCGGGCCCTGGGACCCGGTGTCGCCCTTTTCGCCGTCCTTGACGAAGATCGCCGTCGCTTCGGCTTCTTCGCCCAACACCAGGGTGCACTTTTCGGCGCCGGAGTGCTTACAACCGATCCAGCCACCGAAGGAGTAGCCGGGTTCCGGGTGGGCGGTCAGTTCGACCGCGCCTTCTTCGACTTCGCCCGAGCATTCTTCGCCCGTGCAGGTGAGGCCGGTCGGGTCGCTCGTGACGGTGCCGTGACCGTTCGTCCAGACGGTGAGGAAGCCGAGCCCTTCGCGCTTATAGATGACGCGGAGGGTGGTGTCTTCTTCGAGGTCGAATTCACACGGCGAGGCCGTGCATGAGGCCGCCGAGCCGGTGCCGGAGACCTTGGCTTCCGACCCGGAGCCGGCCGCGGCGGTGAGTTTCACGTGGGTGCCCCCGGCGGCCAGCCCCGAGGCGGGGCAGGGCCCGGCGTCGCATTCGAGCGTCGTGGTGCCGCTACCGCGACCTGATTCGGTCAGGGCCAAGGCGTGGGCATCGAAGTCCGCCTTGATCGAGCTGCCTTCTTCCAAGAAGAAAGTACAGGTCTTCGCGGTCGAGCCATTGCAGGCCGCAGCCGAGCCGGTGCCCCCGTTCCATTCCTTGAAGGGGAAGCCGGCTTCGACGGCTTCGACGATCACTTCCTGGCCCTTGTCATAGGAGGTCAGGCAGGACTGCCCGGTGCCGTTGCACTGCACTTCGCCCGAGTCGGCCGTGACGGGCGAGGCCGAAAAGCTCTCCTTGGCAGAGGTGTCGTTGAAGACCTGGACGTTCTGGTTGCCGGCGTCGGTCGCGTAGAGCGTGCCGGTCGTCTCGTTCACCGCCAGTTGGTTCACATACACGAGAACACCCGCCGCAAAGAGGCTCGAGCCGATCCCTTCCGCGAGCTTGCCGCCTCCGGGACCGTAGACTTCGATCACGAAATTGGCTTGGCAGTTGCGGCCGACGTAAACGTTGCCGGTGCGCTTGTCGACGGCGACGGTGGTGACATTGCTGGTCAACCCGGCGAAGACCGATTCCGCGCCGATCGGGCCACCGACGGAAAATTCGGTCCCGTCGGCATGCAGCTTCTTCAGATTGCCCGCAGTGGTATTGGTGCAGCTGTAACTCGTCGACGTCCCCGAGCTGGTGACGAAGACGTTTCCCTTGGCATCGATCGCCGCTGCCACGCCCCGTTTGACATTGGTGGTGACGGGGAAGCCACCTTCGACTATTTCTTCTCCCCAAGGGGTGAATTTCTGAAATTTGTTGCCCTGACGGTTGGGCCAGAAGACCTGCCCCGCGGAATTGACGGCCGGCTGGCCCGGCGTGAAGTTCCCGAGACTGCCTTCGAGCCGCCACGAGGTCGCGGCGATGGCGACCCCGGCAGCCGAGGCTTCAGCAGGGTTGGAAAGCGTGGCGCCCGAGCCAGAGGCGGAAGCCACCGTGGTCCTCGCGGCGATCGGGACGCCGGTACCGGAGCCGCCGAACGACACCGCGGCGGAGAGCACGAGTTCCGTCGCGCTCGGAATCGCAGCGATGGTCGTGTTCGCCGGGATGCTGGTGCCGGTGACGCGCTGGCCGACGGCAAAGGTTCCCGTGCCCGAGACGTTGGTGAGGACTTCGGAGTTTTCGCTGAGGTCGGCGGTCCCGGTTGCATCGGGGATGCCGGGACCTTCGATCGCTTGGCCTGGCTGCAGGGGATGATTGGTGGCCACGTTGGTGAGTTCGGCCGAGCCTGAAGTGGTGTCGGCGGTGCCGGTCGTGACCGCGAGCTCAGAACCACAGGCGGCGGCGAAGGTGCGCAGTTCGGTGGCCGGGGCGGCGGTGGCGGCGGGAGATCCGCTGCTGAGATTCACCACGAGGAGATCGCCGGTGGTGGGGTTGACCCCAAGCCCGGCGGGGTGCTCGATGGTGGGGTTGAGAGCGCAGGGCTGTTCGGCGCCGGCGGAGTTGAAGCGCTTCAGGATCCCGGGGCCGAGGATCGGAGTTTGCACCCCGCTGGCCGAGGCGTAGACGTCGCCGGTCGACTGGTTGACGGCGACAGAGGTCGGGGGCTGACCAACCGGTAGCGGCGTACCGACCGAATAGGTGATCGCCTGGGCGCTCGCAGCGAAGGCGAGGGCGAAGAGGGCCGTGGCGGCGATCGCCAATGACAAAGCGCCGCGGCGGACGCGGCTACGACGGGTCAAGTGCTTGCGGTGGTTCACCGGTTACTCATCTCCTTCGGGTAGACGGGCCGTAGCCGTTCCATCTGACGGCTGGGGCGGGGCGCCTCAACGGTCAGATCGAACGTCTGCGACCGGGTGTGGGGCGGGATGGAGGCAGCGGCGGCCGGCGAGCCGGCGCCCTGATGATCGGCCGATTCCGCGGCAGATGCGCACGCGTGGCGTTTCATGAATCCCTCCTCGTTCCCTTGGCACCGGCTTCACCCCGATCTCCCCTTCCCGGAGAGTTCCCCTGGCTTGGCGCGGTGGCCTTTTCTCTCTTCTGGCCCGGAAGCCGTAATGGCTTCCGTGTTCCCGGGCTCCCGCCCGAGGTGGCACGGAAATAAGAACACATACGGACCACTGTGTCAAGAATGAGGGAGAAGAGCGCTCTCGAGCGGACGGTGGACTTAGCCTTTAAACGGCTCTAGTATGGGCTAAATGCCGATCGTGAAATCTTTGACAATCGGCCGCTTAGAGTCGATTGCGTACCATTTTTCGAGTATAAGCGTGGCACCGTGAGCACCCCCCGCCTGCGCGGATATCTTCCGTCCGCGATGGTGAGAACTCCGTGGGGGGATGCCGCCCGGTTGCGGGACCGGAAGATGCGGCCGGGGCGTGGCACGCCGCGGAAAGACGCGGAGAAAAATCAACGCGAGCGGCTTTTCGCGGCGATGGTCGCCACGGTCGCCGAGAAGGGGTACGAGGGGACCACTGTCGCCGACCTGGTCGAGCTCTCCGGCGTCTCGCGCAGCGCCTTCTACAAGCACTTCGAGGACAAGCAGGCGTGCTTCCTGGCGGCGGTCGAAGCGATCGTCGAGCCGACGCTGAAGCGGCTCGGCGGCGACGAGTCGACGCCGCCAGGGGTCGAGCGCGCCCGCGGCGCCTTCGAGTCGCTGGTCGAGCTGATCGTCTCCCAGCCCGCCGCGGCGAAGATGTGCATCGTCGAGATCTACGCCGCGGGCCCGGAGGGCGCTGCCCTGGTCGACCGGATGATGGACTCGGTGACCGCGCTGGCGGCGGCGCTCCTGGAGCAGGTGCCGGAGCGCGAGGGGATGCCGATCGAGCTGGTGCGGGCGATCGTCGGCGGCATCCAGAAGGTGATCCACAAGCGCCTCTACCGGGGCCAGGAGTCCGAGCTGCCGGAGCTGGTGGGGCAGCTCTGGGACTGGCTCTTCTGCTACCCCGTGCCCCCCGGCCCGCTGCGGGCGACGCGGCGGCGCAACGTGAAGGCGCAGCCCTTCGAGGAACGCCAGGCGCGTGCCAACCCGGCCGAGCGGATCCTGCGGGCGCTGGCCGCCGTGGTCGCCGACAAGGGCTACCCGGACACGACGGTCGCCGAGGTGGTCGAACGGGCGGGGACCTCGCAGCGCACCTTCTACGAGCACTTCGACAACAAGGAAGACGCGATCGTCGCCGCCCTCGACAGCGGCTCCGCCTACATGCTGGCCGCCGCGCTGCCCGCCTTCCGCCGCGCTCCCGACTGGCAGCACGCGGTCCACGACACGATCGAAGCGATGTTCCGCTGGGGCGCCGAAGAGCCCGAGTACGCGCGGATGGGCGGGGTCGAGATGTACGCGGCGGGCAAACGGGCACTCGACCAGCGCGAGGTGGTGACCGAAGGGATGGAGGGCCTGCTCGCGCCCGGCTACGAGCTGAAACCCGACACCCCGCCGATCGCCGCCGAGGCCGTCGGCGGCGCCCTCTACTCACTCCTCTACGACAACGTCAACAAGAAAGGGCCGGAGACCCTGCCGGCGCTGGTGCCGACCCTCGTCTACGTGACCCTCGCCCCGTTCCTGAGTGGCGCGGAGGCCTACGAGGTGGCGATCGGCTGAGGCCGTCCGACCGTTCAGGCCGGGTCCCAGATCGTCTCCACCGCGTAGCTCGCGAAGGCCGGATCGGAGGTGAGGATCGTCAGGCGCTCGACCTGGGCCTGGGCGATCAGCAGGCGGTCGAAGGGATCGCGGTGGTGGTGGGGCAACCCGCGCACCGCCCAGGCGTGCTCGGCCTCGATCGCCAACATCCCGAAGCCGAGGTCGGGCAGGCGCGTGGGCAGATCGTCAGGCGCCTCGAGCTTGCCGAGCGCCTGCTTGATCGCGATCTCCCAGAGGGAAGCGATGCTGACGAGGACTTCGGCGTCCTCCGCTTCGATGAGCGCCGTGGGAGCGGGTCCCAACCGGGCATCGTCCAGGACGTGCCAGAGGACGACATGGGTGTCGACCAGCAGGCTCGCCAAGGATCAGCGTTCGTACTCGGCGAATTCCTCGAGCGGCTCGTCGAAGTCGGGGCCGATCCAGATCTCGCCCTTCATCGAGCCGCGGCCCCTCACGCCACCTTTCTTGGGCTCCAGCGGCGCGATGCGGGCGACCGGCTCGCGGCCGCGGCGCACGACGATCTCCTCGCCTTCCTCGGCACGGCGGACGAGCTTGGAGAAGTTCGTCTTCGCCTCGTGGATGTTGACGCTGGCGGCCATCGCCGGTCGAGGGTAGCAAGGTTGGTCCAGTTGGTCCACTCGATCGCACGCGTCCCCGGCGGCACCTCAGCCCGGCAGTTCGGCCTCGAGTCGCGCCAGGGCGGCGCGGGCGAGATCGAAGGTGCGGCGGTCGCCGCTGAGGCGAAAGCGGGAGTTGGCGGCGGTGACGACGGCGTAGAGCTCGAAGGCGTAGCGGTCGGGATCGTCGATCCGCGCCGCCTTCGCCTGCCGGATCAGCTCCGCCATCCAGAGGTCCAGGGTGGCGACGATCGCGTCGCGAACCGGCCCGGGCCGGTCGTCGTACTCGCTCGCGGTGGCGCCGAAGAAGCAGCCGCCGGAGAAGGTCTCGAGGTAGTCGAAGTAACGCTCGGCCATCGCCCGCAGACGGGGCGCGCCGTCGGGGGCGGCGAGGGCGGGTTCGATCACGATCCGGCGGAAGCGGTCGGCGGCGGCGGCGACCGTGGCCAGCTGCAGATCCTGCTTCGAGCCGAAATGGGCGAAGAGGCCGCTCTTGCTCATCCCCAGATCGCCGGCGAGGCGGCCGATCGTCAGCCCCTCGAGTCCCTCCACCGAGGCGAGGTCGACGGCGCGGTCGAGGATCGCGACGCGGGTCCTCTCCCCCTTCGTCGCGGCCGCTTCCTCGTGCGAGCTTGCGTCGACCACGCGGAAAGGATAGAAAAGCACGAACGTTCGTACAAGTAGGAGGAGGCGCGATGGCTGATTACACGGTGAAGCAGATCGACGACATGGACGCGGCCCTGTTCGGCAGCTTCAAGCGGGCGCGGGCGGAGCTGGGGGTGGGCTCGTTCGGGATGCAGGTGATCGACATGCCGCCCAACTTCGACGGCTACCCGGATCACGACCACTCGCACGACGACCAAGAGGAGGTCTTCCTGGCGCTGCGCGGCAGCGGCGAGCTCGAGGTGGACGGCGAGCGGATGCCGCTCGACGGCGACCAGATCGCCCGCGTCGGCCCGGCGGAGAAGCGCAAGATCTGGGCGGGCCCGGAGGGGATCCGCCTGCTCGTCCTCGGTGGCGTCCCCGGCCGCGCCTACTCGGCGCCGGAAGTGAGCGAGATCGGCGGTCCCGACCCGAAAATGCCCTAGGCACCCGCCAGCTGTTCCTTATGTCCATCATTCCGGCATAAGGAACAGCTGGGCGGTCAGCGCGAGGGCGGGAGCGCGTCAGCCTGCTCGAAGCCCGGGCAGCGGAGGACCGGCAGACGCGGGTAGCGGGGGAACTCCGGGTCGGCGCGGGAGCGCTCGCAGAGCGAGAAGACCGAGCCGCGCGTGTTGGGGACGAGGCGCTGGTGGCGGCAGGAATCGCAGAGCCCGGCGGGGGGACGCCGCTCGACCGCGGGCATCAGGCGGCGGCGGTCGAGTCGGTCGGGGCGGCGCCACCGGACGCGCGGGTGTGCTCGGCGCGGCGGGCGACACGGCGCAGGACGCGCCTGGTCACCAGCACATGCATCCGGGTGCCGATCACCAGCGCCCGGTAGGCGCGTCCCTTCAGACCGGGGAACTCGGCTCGGGTCTCGGCGACGACCTGGGTCCGCACCCCGCCGAGCGGTTCGAGCCGGAAGACGAGCTCGTAGTCGGAGAAGTGGTGGGAGCCGGCGAGGACGAGCCGGCGCTCCGGGGTCAGCGCCGCGACGTGGAAGCCGGGGATGGTCGAGCCGACCTCGAGCGGCCGCGGTCCGCCCGCCTCCGCGTCGGCGCAGCCGACCGCGCGCGCGTAGCGCGGCGCCGCCCCACCGGCGGTCATCCGCTCGACCGTCCGCAGCAGGGCCGGCCAGACCGTCGCGGCCGGCGCCCCGATCTCCTCCGCGTGCTCGTCGACCCAGGGCAGCGCCGCTCTTTCCGCCGAACTTGCCACAGCCCGACGCTACACCGGCCTGCTCCGCCTCGCCGCGGGCTAGCGTTGGGACGGTGACGCGCACCGCCACCCTGTTCGACGCCGACGCCGCCTCCTACACCGGCACGGTCGAGGTGCTGGGGGTGATCTTCCGCGCCGAGGACGACGGCTACGCGGTGCTCGAGGTGCAGGAGACCGACGGCGGCGACGGCTTCGCGCTGGTCGGCCCGGTCGCCCACCTGAGCGCCGGCGACCGCGCCGAAGTGAGCGGCGAGTGGCAGACCCACTCGCGCTACGGCCGCCAGCTGCGCGCCCAGGGCGCCCTGCCGCTCGACCCGACCGACCGCGAGGGCCAGATCGCCTACCTCTCGAGCCTCCGCCACATCGGCAGGAAACGCGCCGAAAGGCTCTGCGACACCCATGGCGAGGACGTGATGCAGGTGATCGCCCGCGACCCTCAAGGCACCTTCGGCGCGCTGCGCGGGGTGAGCGTCGACCAGGCCGCGGCGGCGACCCAGTCCTGGCACGAGAGCCGCGCCGTGCGCGAGCTCCACGTCCAGCTCGCGCCCCACGGG
>DASZZB010000073.1:0-10660 GCA_035545115.1 Solirubrobacterales bacterium
TGCCACCCGCCGGAGGAGCGTTTTGCTCAAATCGCAGCACCGGTCCGCGGCGCGCCCCGCCAGGTCAATGGCAACGGCTCAAGCAGCTATCCCTCGGGACCGGCAAGAGCCAGGACCGCGCCCCCTCCAGCTTGAAGCTGAAAGGGACGGACCGCCGTCCCGACCCGGCCGGGGCCCCCTACCTCCTGGGGGGTGGCGCCGTGGGGGGCACCATGCCGAGGAAGCTTTAGCTACCGGAGGCATGGTGGGGCCCCACGGTGACAGGACCCGCCAGGCCGGAGCGCTCCCGACCCTTGTCGTCCAGCTGAAGGTCCGCCCCTAGAACCCCTGATCGATCCAGGGCATCATGTCGCGCAGCTCTTTGCCGACCTTCTCGATCTCGTGATCGGCACCGGCCTGGCGCAGCTCGTCGAACTTCTGCCCGCCGGCCTCGTTCTCGGCGATGAACTCCTTCGCGAACTCGCCCGACTGGATCTCGCCGAGGATCTCCTTCATCGCCGCCCGGGAGGCCTCGCCGATCACCCGCCTGCCGCGGGTCAGGTCGCCGTACTCGGCGGTGTTGGAGATCGAGTACTCCATCCCGCGGACCCCCTTCTCGTACATCAGGTCGGCGATCAGCTTCAGCTCGTGGAGGCACTCGAAGTAGGCGAGCCGGGGGTCGTAACCGGCCTCGACCAGGGTCTCGAAGCCCGCCTTGACCAGCTCCGAGGCGCCGCCGCAGAGCACCGCCTGCTCGCCGAAGAGGTCGGTCTCGCACTCGTCCTTGAAGGTGGTCTCGATCACCGCGGCGCGCCCGCCGCCGATCCCCGAGGCGTAGGCCAGCACCACGTCGTGGGCCGAGCCGCTCGCGTCCTGGTGGACCGACATCAGGCAGGGGACGCCGTTGCCTTCCTCGTACTGGCGCCGGACCAGGTGGCCGGGGCCCTTCGGCGCGACCATGCCGACGTCGACGCCCGCGGGCGGCTCGATCTCGCCGAAGTGGATGGCGAAGCCGTGGGCGAAGAGGAGGAGGTCGCCGGGCGCGATCCCGGGCGCGATCTGCTCGCGCCAGATCTGGCCCTGCTTCTCGTCCGGCAGCAGGATCATCACCACGTCGCCGCGCTGCGCCGCGCCGGCGATGTCGAGGACCTCGAGGCCCGCCTCTTCGGCCTTCGCGCGGCTGCCTGAATCGGGACGCAGCCCGACGACGACCGAGACGCCGGAGTCCTTCAGGTTGAGGGCGTGGGCGTGGCCCTGGGAGCCGTAGCCGAGGATCGCGACCGTCTTGCCCGCGAGGTTCGAGAGGTCGGCGTCTTTGTCGTAGAAGATGTCGTCGGTTCGCATGGCGGGCAGGCTAGCGGAGTGCCCGCCTCCTCACCGGAGCGCCCGCCGCATCAACTTGCCCGACGGCGTGCGCGGCAGCGCCGCCGCCAGCTCGACCCGCTTCGGCACCTTGTAGCCGGCCAGGGTCTCGGCGCAATGGCGGCGCAGCTCGTCCGCTGTGACCTCGGCACCGGGGGCGAGGACGACGATCGCGGTCACCGCCTGCTGCCACTCGGGGTCCTCCCTCCCCACCACCGCCGCCTCGACCACCGCCGGGTGGCGCAGCAGCGCCTCCTCGACCTCGGCGGGGACGACGTTCTCGCCGCCGGTGACGATCATGTCGTCGATCCGGTCGCTGACGTAGAGGAAGCCCTCCTCGTCGATGTGGCCGAGGTCGCCGGTGTGGAGCCAGCCCGACTCGTCGCAGCGGCCGGGGGCGACGGTCGGTCCCTGGACGAGGATCTCGCCGTCGCGGATCCGCACGTGGCTGGTCAGGAGCGGCCGCCCGGCCGAGCCGAGCTTGCGCCGCGCGTCCTCGGGGGCGAGCGTCGTCACCTGCGAGCAGGTCTCGGTGAGGCCGTAGGTCTGGACGACGGTGGCGCCGCGGTCGAGCGCCTCGCCCAGCATCGCCTCGGGGACCGGGCCGCCGCCGACCAGGATCGCCCGCGGGCCGGAGAGGTCGGCGCCCGCGTCGAGCAGGCGCGAGAGCATCGTCGTCACCAGCGAGACGACGGTGATCCGGTCCTCGGCCAGCGAGCGCGCCACCCGCTCGACGTCGAAGCCGTCGTGGACCACCGCGGTCGTCCCATAGATCGCCGAGCGCACCACGATGCTGAGCCCGGCGATGTGGCTGAGGGGCACGCAGCAGAGCCAGCGGTCGGCCGGGTCGACGCCGATGTTGTAGGCGCCGCCCATCGCGCTCCAGAGGAAGTTGCCGTAGGTGAGGCCGATCGGCTTCGGCGCGCCGGTGCTGCCGGAGCTGAGGACGTAGGCGCAGACGTCGTCCATCACGTGCTCGCCGAGCAGCGGCAGGTCGGCCTCGGTCTGGGTGAGGAGGCCGGGGTCGTCGAGGTCGACCATCGGCTCGACCACCTCGACCACGCGCGCCCGCTCGGCCTCGGTCAGGCGCGGGCTGAGCGGCAGGAGCGCCGCGCCGACCTTCATCAGCGCGTGGGCGAGGACGACCTGCTCGCGGCGCGGGTGCATGGTCAGCGCGGCGGTCGAGCCGCGCCGCACCCCGTGGGCGGCGAGGCGGCGGGCCACCCAGGTCGCTTCCGCCTCCAGCTCGGCGTAGGTGACCTCCGCCCCGTCGGCGATCAGCGCGGTCCGCTCGGGGCAGCTCTGGGCCCGTTGAGCGAGCCAGTCGTCGATTCTCATATCGTCTCCATCATGCACCAGCACGAGGGGGAGGCCCGGTGATCTGGGTCCAGGCGGCACGGCCGCGCACCTTGCCGGCGGCGATCGCCCCGGTGCTGGTCGGGACGGCGGCGGCCTGGCAGTACGCCGGGCACCTGCCGCGTTGGCTCGCCTTCGTCGCGGCGCTGGTCGGCTCGATCTTCATCCAGATCGGCACCAACCTCGCCAACGACTACTCCGACGCCCGCCGCGGCGCCGACACCGCCGACCGGCTCGGCCCGGTGCGGGTCACCTCGGCCGGGCTGGTGACCCCGCGGCGCGTCCTCACCGCGACCTGGGTCGCCTTCGCCGTCGCGGTCGCCTGCGGGATCTATCTGGCGGTGGTGGCGGGTTGGGTCATCCTCCTCGTCGGCGCCGCCTCGATCGCCGCCGGCGTCCTCTACACCGGCGGCCCGCGGCCCTACGGCTACGCCGGGCTGGGCGAGGTCTTCGTCTTCCTCTTCTTCGGCCTGGTCGCGGTGAACGGGAGCTACTTCGTGCAGCTGGAAGAACTCGACGCGCTGCCGCTCGGGCTCTCGATCGCGGTCGGCTTCCTCGCCACCGCGATCCTCGTCGTCAACAACGTGCGCGACCTGGAGACCGATCGTCGCGCCGGGAAGATGACCTCGGCGGTGCGGATGGGCCGCGCCAACGCGGTGAACATGTACCGGGTGCTGGTCGCCGGCGCCTTCGTCGTCCTGCCGTTCTCGATCTGGGCGGGCGAATGCCGGTGGTGGCCGCTGCTCGGCCTGCTGGCGGTGCCGCTGGCGATCAAACCGGTGCGAACGCTGGAAACCCGCACCGACGGCCCGGCGCTGAACAAGTGCCTGGCGGCGACCGGCGGCCTGCTCGCCGTCTACAGCGTGCTGGTGACGATCGGCCTGCTGCTCTCCGCCTGACCGTGCGAGTCGCCGACTTCGAGGTCATCCCCTACGCGCTCCCGTTCAAGGAGCCGTACGTGACGGCGCGGGGGACGCTGACGCGGCGCGAGATGGTGCTGCTGCGGGCACGGGACGAGGACGGGGTCGAGGGGCTCGGGGAAGCGGTGCCTTTGAGTCTGCGTGGGGGCGGCGTGACGGTCCAGGACGTGGTGAAGGAACTGGAGGAGCTGGTCTCTTGGGAGCCGGCCGAGGGACTCTCGATGCCCGCCCTCTGTGCGCTGACGACCGCGCTGATCGACCTGCGCGAGAAGCGCGAGGGGGACGATGCGTGGCACGCGCCGGTCCGTTGCAACGCGACGCTCGTCAGCGGCGAGCCCGCGGCGGTGGCGGCAGATGCGGAACGCTGGGCGGCGGACGGGTTCGGGACGTTCAAGCTCAAGGTCGGGGCCGGGGACGACGTGGGGCAGGTGCGGGCGGTACGGGAGGCGGTCGGCCCCGAGGCGCGGATCAGGCTCGACGCCAACGCTGCTTGGTCCTTGGACGAGGCGAGCGAGATCCTCGCCGCGGTGGAACCGCTCGGGATCGAGCTGGTCGAGCAACCCGTGGGGACGATCGCCGAAGCGAGCGTGCTGGCGAAGCGCACCAAGATCTGGCTGGCGGGCGATGAGAGCATCGTCACGCTCGAGGACGCCGAGGAGGCGGTCCGCACCGACTCGTTCTCGGTCACCGGGGTGAAGCTGTCGAAGGTCGGGGGGTTCGAGTTGGGACGGGAGATCGCGGGCCGGATGCGCTCCTACGTCGCCAGCGCCCTCGACGGGCCGGTCGGGATCGCGATCTCGCGTCGCCTCGCCGAGTGGCTCGACTCGCCGCGCTTCGCCGACGAACGGCTGGCCCACGGGTTGGCCACGCAGCGCCTCTTCGCCGCGACGATCGCCGCCACCGAATGCAAGCTCGAGGGCGACTTGCTGCACGAGGCCGAGGGGCCGGGATTGGGTGTCACGATCGACGAGGATTCACTCGAGCACCACCGACTCTGAGGTCGGTGTGGAGCTTTCCTCTCGCATAGCGAGAGTTTCTCTCCACAGCATGGATTTGACCAATGGAAATACCGCCCTCGCCTCGGCGTTCGTCGAGGAGCTGGCGCGCGGTGCGCTGCGGCGCGCGGTCGTCTCGCCCGGCTCGCGGTCGACGCCGCTCGCGGTGGCGCTGTGGCGCGAGCCGGGGATCGAGGTGACGGTGATCGTCGACGAGCGCTCGGCCGCCTTCTTCGCGCTCGGCGCGGCGCAGGCGAGCGGCGAGCCGGTGGCGCTCCTCTGCACCTCGGGGACGGCGCTCGCCAACTACCACCCCGCGGTCGCCGAGGCCGACGAATCGGCGCTGCCGCTGGTCGTGCTGAGCGCCGACCGGCCGCCCGAGCTGCGCGGGATCGGCGCCGGGCAGACGATCGACCAGATCAAGACCTTCGGTGAATCGGTGCGCTGGTTCTGCGAGGTCGGCACCCACGAGGCCGACGACTCCGGCCTCCTCCACATGCGCTCGGTCGCCTGCCGGGCGCTGGCCCGGGCGCGCGGAGAGATCCGCCCCGGCCCGGTCCACCTCAACCTGGCCTGGCGCGAGCCCTTGGCGCCGCAGCCGGTCGAGGGCGCAGTCACTGCCACCGACCCCCTAGCCCTGCACGGCCGCGACGAGCGACCATTGACCGCGGTCACCCGCGTCGACCTCGAGCCGACCGAGTTCGTCCTCGACGAGGTCGCCGGCCACATCGGCGATGCGATCGCCGGGGTGATCGTCGCCGGCCGCCAGACCGACCCCGAGCTGCGCGAGCCGCTCGCCCACCTCGCCCGCGCCTCCGGCTTCCCGATCCTCGCCGAGCCGACCTCGCAGATGCGCCTCGGCCCCCATGACCGCTCCTACGTGGTGACCACCTACGACACCCTGCTGCGCGACGAGCACTGGGCGCGCGGCGTCGTCCCCGAGCTGGTCCTCCGCTTCGGCGAGCTGCCGACCTCGAAGCCGCTGCGCGCCTGGCTGACGGCCTCCGGCGCCGATCAGATCGTCGTCGATCCCACCGGCGGTTGGAACGAGCCGACGAATCGCGCAGCGGCGATCATCCGCGCGGATCCGACCGAGTGCGCGAGTGGTTGGGCGGCAAGACTCGACAAGACGAGCGCCGAGGGCGGGGCGAGTGGGCCCCTTCGCTCACGAACTGCGGGGAGGTTCGCTCAGGGGCCCACTCGCCCCGCTCCCGAGGCATGGCTGGAGGCCGAGGCTGTCGCCCTGCGCGTGATCGCGGAAGAGCTGGAAGGCGCCTCCGAGGCGGGGTCCGCGATCGAGGAGGCCGCGCTACATCTCGCCCTGGGTCACGCACACCAAGACGGCGATCTCGTCTACACCGCTTCCTCGATGCCGATCCGGGACCAGGAGACGTTCCTCGCGCCCGGCGACGCTGATGTGCTGCTGCTCTGCAACCGTGGCGCCAACGGGATCGACGGGCTCGTCTCGTCGGGGATCGGCGCCGCCCACGCGAGCGGCCGCCCCACCACGATCGTCACCGGCGAGCTCGGCTTCCTCCACGACATCGGCGGCCTCGCCGCCCTGCGCGACGTCACCACCCCGGTCCGGATCGTCGTGATCGACAACGGCGGCGGCGGCATCTTCCACTTCCTCCCCCAGCAGGAGGCGCTCGACGGCGACGAGTTCGAGGCGCTCTTCGGCACGCCCCGCAGCGTCTCGGTCGAGCGCGCCGCCGCCCTCTTCGACCTCCCGTACACCCACCTCGAGTCCCTGTCGGACCTCCCGGCGGTGCTGGAAGCCGGCACCGGCCTGATCGAGGTCCGCACCGACCGTCAGGCGAACGTCGCCGCCCACCGCCGCGTCACCGAGCGCGTTCTGGCCGCGATCGGCAGCTGACCGAGACGCTCAGCGACGGGGCAGGACGCGCCAGCGGAACGTCGCGACCGGGCCGGTGGCGGCGGTGCGGACACGCAGCACATGGCGGCCGGTCGAGACGCGGCGAACGTAGTAGTGGCCGCTCAGGTGGAATCGGCCGCCGTCGAGAGCGCATTCGAACGGGCCATGACCGGCGAAGTGGAAGCGCGCCAGGTGCCGCCTCGTGCGCTTCGCCGGACGGCCTGCGATCCGCGGACGCGCCGCCCGGGGCGGCGTCGATTCCGGGGCCCCTGCCCCCGCACCCTTTTTCGGAGATTCGACTTCGTATTTCGGTGGGACCACGTAGACGGGCCCGGGCCGCGCGGAGACCGCAGCGACTCGATGCTGTCCTTCTGCCCGTGCGCCGGCGGCGCCGAGCGCCGCGGCGAGGAGCACGACGAGGAGAGCCGGGAGGAGCAATGACCGTGCACGCATTGGCGCAATCAAAGCAGAATGGACGACGATCCTGCTGGAATCCTTCAGTCGGCGACAAGCGGCAGCATCGCCTGCAGCTTCGTCTCGGTCTCGGCCAGCTCCGCCTCGGGGTCGGAGCCCGCGACGACGCCGACGCCGGCGAAGAGATGGGCGTCGCGGTCGCGGAGGAGGGCGCTGCGGAGGGCGACGCAGAATTCGCCGTCCTCGGTGGCGTCCATCCAGCCGACCGGGGCGGCATACCAGCCGCGGTCCAGCTGCTCCAGCTCGCGGAGGGCGGGCTCGGCGTCGGGCCAGGGCTCGCCGCCGCCCGCCGGGGTCGGGTGGAGCATCCCGGCCAGCTCGATCGCCGAGCGCGGCTCGGCCAGCTGGGCGATCACCGGCGTCGCCAGGTGCTGGATGTTGGCGACCTTGACGATCTCCGGCTCCGGCGCCGTCTCGACCCAGACCGCGTGGGGGCGCAGGCGGCGGACGATCCGCTCGGCGACGATGCGGTGCTCGCGGCGGTCCTTGTCGCTGCGCATCAGCCGCTCGCCGAGGTGGTCGTCGACGGCGGGGTCGGAGCTGCGCCGGGTCGAGCCGGCCAGGGCGACGGTCGAGACCCCCGCCCCCGAGCGCCGCACCAGGAGCTCCGGGCTGGCGCCGATGAAGGCCGCCTCCGGGGTCCCCGCGCAGAAGCAGAAGCAGGCCGGGAACTGGTCGCGCATCGCGCCGAAGATCGGCGCCGGGTCGTACGCCGCGGCGGCGCTGACGATCACCTCGCGGGCCAGCACCACCTTCTCCACCTCGCCCGCGGCGATCCGGCCTGTCGCCGCCTCGACCGCGTCTTCGAAGGCGCCCGGCGGGCGGGCGCTGCGGATCGTCGGGCGGGCGGTCGGGTGCGGGTCGAGCAGCGGCAGGATGAAGTTGGATGCGCTCAGCGTCGCGAGCCGAGCCCCCAGCTCCGCCCCGCGCCGCTCGGCATCGTCCCCCGGTCCGACGATCGCGTTCACGGTCAGGAAGCAGTCCTCGCCGCGGCGGCAGATCGATACCTCGGGCAGGAAGAGCGAGCCGGGCTCGAACGAGCTCCAGGTCGCGCTGCCGCCCCCGTCGGGGTCGAAGGCGAAGCCGCCGAGCCAGACCGGGCCCGCCCCGGCGGGCAGCCCGGGCGGCTCGTCGATGATCGCGTCGCGCCCGGTCTCCCCGGCCACCCGCGCGACCTCGGCGAAGCGCCCTGCCCCTCGCGAGGCCGCCTCGCGCGCCACCCCCATCCCGGCCAGGGCGAAGTCGCGGTCGGGCTGCTCCCAGCAGAACCAGCGGTCGCCGGCCAGCCTCGAGGCGAAGATCGCGGCACAAGGGTCCTCGACCCTCGCAGCCGCGGTGACGCTGACCAGGGTCCGCCGACCCTTCGCTATGCCTCGCCCGAGCGCCCCTAGGAGGGCGTCACTCGTGACCACGGGCGATCGCGATCTCGCCGGTGCGCACCATTTCGACGAGCCCGTGGGGGCGGATCATCCGCTCGAAGGCCTCGATCTTGTCGGCCGAGCCGGTCACCTCGATCGTCATCGTGCGGCGCGCCACGTCGACGATCTTGGCCCGGAAGATGTCGGCGAACTGGATGATCTCGGCGCGGTTCTCGACCGCGGCGGAGACCTTGAACAGGGCCATCTCGCGGGCCACCGTCTCCTCCGGCTCCATGTCGCGGATCTTCAGCACGTTGACCAGCTTGTGCAGCTGCTTGGTCACCTGGTCGATCGGGTGGACGGCGCCGTCGAGGGTGAGCGTGATCCGCGAGACGCTCGGATCGTCGGTCGGGCCGACCGCCAGCGTGTCGATGTTGAAGCCGCGCCGCGAGAAGAGC
This sequence comes from Solirubrobacterales bacterium, assembly GCA_035545115.1. GTDB lineage: Bacteria > Actinomycetota > Thermoleophilia > Solirubrobacterales > 70-9 > VAYN01. The sequence continues at coordinate 8,779 of DASZZB010000073.1, forward strand.
CCGGCGACGCGCGCCAAGACCCCCGGCTTGTTCTCGACCTGGATCGAGAGGATGTGCTTGCGGCCGCTCAGCTGCCCGGGGACGCGCAGGTCCTCCAAGCGCACCAAATCCGGAGTCCCGGCCTCCATCAGCGCACCAACCCGGGCGCCTCGACCATCTGCCGGGCGGCGTTGCCCGGCGCGATCATCGGGTAGACGTTCTCCTCGGCGGTGACGCGGACGTCGACCAGCACCGGCCCCTCGGTCTCGATCGCCGTGCGCATCGTCCCCTCGAGGTCGGCGGGGTCCTCGACCCGCAGGCCGGTCGCGCCGAAGGCCTCGGCCAGCTTCACCCAGTCGGGGCTGGCGCCCATCTCGACCGCGCTGTAGCGACGGTCCCAGAAGAGCTGCTGCCACTGACGGACCATGCCCATGTAGCCGTTGTTCATCAGGAAGACCTTGACCGGGACCTGCTCGGTGACCGCGGTCGCCAGCTCCTGCACGTTCATGATCAGGCTGCCGTCGCCGGCGATGCAGGCGACCAGCTCGTCGGGGCAGGCGACCTTGGCTCCGATCGCCGCCGGCAGGCCGAAGCCCATCGTCCCCAGGCCGCCCGAGTTGATCCAGCGGCGCGGCTTGTCGAAGCCGTAGTACTGCGCCGCCCACATCTGGTGCTGGCCGACGTCGGAGGAGACGATCGCGTCGCCCTCGGTCGCCTTCCAGAGCGTCTCGACCATGAACTGGGGTTTGATCTCGGCGCCGTCGCCGGGCTCGTAGAAGAGCGGGTGGTCCTGCTTCCAGGCGCGGATCTGGGTCCACCAGGCCTCCATCCGGCCGGGGTCGGTCTGCAGCGCCCGGTACTCGCGGGTCAGCTTCGGCAGCACCTGCTTGACGTCGCCGACGATCGGGATGTGCGCGCCGACGTTCTTCGAGATCTCCGCCGGGTCGATGTCGATGTGGATGATTTTCGCGTGGGGCGCGAATTCGTCCAGCTTGCCGGTGATCCGGTCGTCGAAGCGGGCGCCGATCGCGACGATCAGGTCGGCCTTGTCCATCGCCATGTTGGCGGTGTAGGTGCCGTGCATGCCGAGCATGCCGAGGAAGCGGTCGCTGGAGGCCGGGAAGGCGCCGAGGCCCATCAGCGTCGAGGTGACCGGGAACTGGTCGGAGGCGACCAGCTCGCGCAGCTCCTCGGAGGCGTCGCCATTGATCACGCCACCGCCGGTGTAGAGGATCGGCCGGCGGGCGTTCGCCATCGCTTTGGCGGCGATCCGGATCTGCTTGATGTTGCCCTCGGTCGAGGGCCTGTAGCCGGGCAGCTCGACCGGCTCGGTGCGCGCCTGGTACTCGATGTCGGCGCGGAAGAGGTCGGAGGGGACGTCGAGCAGGACCGGCCCGGGGCGGCCGGTCGAGGCGACGTGGAAGGCCTCGTGGACGTACTCGGGGATCTGCCGCGCGTCGGTGACCTGGAAGGAGTGCTTGACGAAGGGCAGGGTGGCGCCGAGGATGTCGGCCTCCTGGAAGCCGTCGGTGCCGATCAGCTCGGTTTTCACCTGGCCGGTGATGAAGACGGTCGGCACCGAGTCGAGCATCGCGTCGGCGATCGCGGTGATCAGGTTGGTCGCCCCCGGCCCGGAGGTCGCGAAGGCGACGCCGACCTTGCCGCTCGCCCTGGCGTAGCCCTCGGCGGCGTGCCCGGCGCCCTGCTCGTGGCGGGTCTGCACGTGGCGGAACTCGGCGTCGACGACCGCGTCGTACATCGGCAGGTTGGCCCCGCCGGGGATGCCGAAGACGTTCTTCACGCCCTCGGCCTTGAGCGATTCCATCAGTGCGTCGGCGGCTCTCATACGAACGATCGATGCTACCAGCGGGCCTTGCGAGGGTCGGGGGTCGGGGGACCCCTT
>DASZZB010000074.1:0-5142 GCA_035545115.1 Solirubrobacterales bacterium
GGCGTCTCCGAGGTGGCGACGCTCGGTACGGCGTTCAACGAGATGGCCGCCGAGCTCGAGCTCGAGGCATCCGAGCGCGACCGGCTCGACCGGATGAAAGACGAGTTCGTGCTGACCGCCTCGCACGAGCTGCGCAGCCCGCTCACCTCGGTGCAGGGCTTCGCCGAGCTCCTGATGATGGACCGCGAGTCGCTGACCCCGCGCCAGGTGGAGACGGTCGAGATCATCCTCGACAACTGCCGCCACCTGGTGCGACTGCTGAACGACCTGCTCGACCTCGCCCGCTCCGATGCGGGCCGGCTCGCGATCCAGCCGCGGCCGACCCGCCTCGGCCCGCTGATCGAAGACGTCGTCCGCACCTTGCGGGCGCAGACCGACTCCGCCGAGCAGACTCTCGACGCGACGATCGACCCGGACCTGCCACTGGTCGAAGTCGAGCCTGACCGGATTCGCCAAATATTGGTGAACCTGGTTACGAATGCGCATGAGTATTCGCCCCAACGAGCGTCCATCGGCTTGACGGCGCGGGTAATCGATGGCGGAGTGGAGATCGACGTGACCGACGACGGCCCCGGCATACCTCCGACACAGGTGGAACACATCTTCGAGCGATTCGTCCGCGGCGACGCCGGCCTGACCCAGCGCGTCGGCGGCACCGGCCTCGGCCTGGCGATCTCGAAATCGCTGATCGAGCTGCACGGCGGCACGATCTCGGTCGACTCCGAGGTCGGCCGCGGCTCGACCTTCAAGGTGGTCCTGCCGCTCGCCCCGCCGGGCGCGGTCGAGACGCCGCCCTCCGGGCCCCGCGCGATCGCCGAAAGGCAGCGATGACCACAGTCCTGGTCGCCGACGACTCGGAGACGATCCTGCTCCTGATGAGGAGGCGGCTCGAGCTGGCCGGCTACGAGGTGGAGACCGCCGCCGACGGCCAGGAGGTCACCGAGCGGGTCGACCCGGCCGCCGCCGACGGACCCGACCTGCTGCTGCTCGACGCGATGATGCCGCGCAAATCGGGGATCGACGCCCTCCGCGAGCTGCGCGCCGCCGGACTCGAGATCCCGGCCCTGATCGTCAGCGCCCACCAGGACCCGAACGACGCCGACGCCCCGACCGACCTCGAGATCAGCGGCTACGTGACCAAGCCGATCGACTTCGACCTGCTGCTCGGCGCCGTCGCCGAGCTGACCGCGGAAGCCGTCTGAGCGGGCGCCGCCCGTGGCCCTCGGGCCTCCCCGCCGCCGATAGAGTGCCCGACATGCGGCCACCTGCCCGTCTCGTCGCCTTCCTCCTCGGCCTGCTCGCTCTCGCAGCGGCGCCCGCGGATGCCGTCGCGGCGAGCGGCGGCGTCCCGGTCGGGGCGCCGCCACGGCTGCCGGCCGGGGCGACCGTCGCCGGCACCGTCGCGCCGGAACAGAAGCTCGACCTCTACGTGGCGCTCCGACCGCGCGACCCGGTGGCGCTCGAAGCCTTCGCCGAAGAAGTCGCGACGCCCGGCTCGCCGGTCTACGGCGACTACCTCTCGGTGCCCGCGTTCGCCGCCCGCTTCGGCGCCACCACGGCGCAGCTGGCGACGGTGCGCGCGGCCCTCGCCGAACGCGGCCTGACCGTGGGGACGCCGAGCGCCAACCATCTCTCGCTGCCGGTCACCGCGACCGTCGCGCAGGCCGAAGCCGCCTTCGCCACCCCGATCGACCGCGTCCGGACCGCATCGGGCGGGCTCGCCTTCGCCAATCGAAGCGCGCCCCGGATCCCGGCCGTCGCGGCGCCGTTCGTCCAGGGCGTGCTCGGGCTCGATGATCTGCAGGAATCGCACCGCTCCACGGCGCGGCGCGAGACGAATCCCCTCGCGTCGGCCGCCACCACGCCGCCGGCCGCCACTTCCGCCGTTGCCACCGGCGGCCCCCAACCGTGCGCCGAAGCGATCGCGACCGCCGAACACGAACACGGCTACACCGCCGACCAGATCGCCACCGCCTACGAACTCGCCGGCTTCTACCGGGCGGGGAACTTCGGCGCGGGCCAGACCGTCGCCCTGCTCGAGCTCGAACCCTTCCTCCCCGCCGACATCGAGACCTTCCAGACCTGTTACGGCACCGACGTCGAAGTCAGCGAAGTGAACGTCGGTCATGGTCCGGGTCCCTACGTGAACGAAGACGGCGAGGCGGCGCTCGACATCGAGCAGTTGATCAGCCTCGCCCCGGGGGCGCGCATCGTCGTCTACCAGGCGAAGAACGAGGGCGACAACGAAGCGAGGATCCTCTCCGCCTACGTCACCCAGGACACCGCAAAGGTGATGTCCAGCTCCTGGGGGATCTGCGAGGAAGAAGAGGGCGAAACCGCGATGGCGACGATGGACACGCTGCTGCAGGAGGCCGCCGCGCAGGGCCAGTCCTTCTTCGTCGCCGCCGGGGACTGGGGGTCGACCGACTGCTACGAAGAAGAAAGCGAAGACTTCAACGAAAACCTCCAGGTCGACTTCCCTGGCAGCGACCCCTGGGCCACCGACGTCGGCGGCACGCGGATGGTGGAACCGACCTCGCCCTCGCCGATCGACTACCTCTGGAACGAAGCACCGGAATGGGGGGCCGGGGGCAGCGGCCGCTCCGAACATTTCCCGATGCCCGCCTACCAGTCGGGCGCCGCGCCGGGCCTGGGCGTGATCGGCGCCCTCTCCAGCGGCGAACCCTGCGGCGCCACCTCCGGCTACTGCCGGCAGGTCCCCGACGTCGCGGCCGACGCCTCGCTCCAGACCGGCTACGCCATCCGCGCCAACGAACGCTGGGAAGTGACCGGCGGCACCAGCGCCGCCGCCCCCTTCTGGGCCGCGTTCGCCGCCCTGACCAACGCCTCGCCCACCTGCGGCGGCACCGCGATCGGCTTCGCCAACCCGGCGCTGTACGAGGTCGGCGGCAGCGACGCCTATGCGACCGACTTCCGCGACGTGGTCGAACCGCGGCCCGGCGGCAAACCGACGACCAACCGATTCGACGACGCGGAACCGTTCCCGGCCGGACCGGGCTACGACATGGCGAGCGGCATCGGCACCCCCCGCGGCACCTCGCTCGCCGCCTCTCTCTGCGCGCTGCTGCATCCCCCGGCGCCGCCCGCACCTCCGGCGCCGCCCACGCCGAGTGCCCCGACGACGCCCGCGGCGCCGACCACCAGTCCCCCACCGACCCCGACGGCGAAGCCCGCTCCGGCCCGCGTCCTCCACGCCCGGCTCAGCGGCATCGGCCACGCCAGGCCGCGCCTCAGCGTCACCTTGGCGGCGCGCGCAAGCGCCCGCATCACGGCGCTCACGATCACCCTGCCCCACGGCCTCACCACCGCCCACGCGGGAGCGATCAAGGCGGGGATCGTGGTCCGCGACGCCGCCCGCAAGCCGCTGCACATCCGCGGCCGGGCGACCGCGCAGACGATCCACATCCATCTCCCGGCCCGTCCGCGGGTCACCGTGACGATCAGACCGTCCGCCCTCCTCGCCTCACCGAAGCTCGTCAAGCGCGCCCGCGCCGGCGACGGTCGCAGCCTCCGCTTCGTCGTCAACACCCGGGAAAGCGGCGCTCGCAGCAGCCGCTTCCTGCTCTCGCTGGGCCTCTGAACCTCTGAACCGCGGCGCACGCGGGCGCCGCCGACCGCTAGCTCCGGGCCACCTCGAGCCGGATCTCCTTGCCCTTCAGCTTGGTGCCGTCGAGGAACTCGACCGTGCGCTCGGCCTGGTCGGGGTCGACCTCGACGAAGGAGAAGCGGTGGAGGACGCGGACGTCGTGGACGGCCTCGTCGGGGAGGACGGCGCCCTCGCGGAGGGCCCAGCGGAGGTCCTCCTCCTCGATGCCGGAGCGCTCGCCGCGGTTGACGAAGAGCTTCGTGGTCTTCGGCTTCTTGCCGTCGCCGTCGGAGGCGGAGGCGGAGGCGGGCTCGGCGTCGGCCTCGGTCGGCTCCGCCTCGCGCTCCCGCCCGCGGGAACGGCGCTCGCGGCGCTCGCGGCGGCGCGGCGGCGGGGCGTGCTCGAGGCGCTCCTCGGGGCTCTCCCACTCGCCGATCTTGGTGTTGACGTCGCGCTCGATGCGGCCGATCTCGTCGCGCTCGTCCGGGGTGACGAAGGTGATCGCGCGCCCAGTCCGTCCCACGCGCCCGGTCCGCCCGATGCGGTGGACGTAGGTCTCCGAGGAGTTGGGGACGTCGAAGTTGATGACGTGGGTGACGTGCTCGACGTCGAGGCCGCGGGCGGCGATGTCGGTCGCGACAAGGAGCTTCACGCGGTGGTCCTTGAACGCGATCATCACGCCGTCGCGGGAGCCCTGGCTCATGTCGCCGTGGAGCGCTTTCACGTCGCGGCCTTTGTCCTTCAGCGTCTTCTCGAGGCGCGAGGCGCCGATCTTGGTGCGGGTGAAGATGATCGCCTGCTCGGGTTCTTCGACCTTCAGCAGCTCGACCAGGCGCGACGCCTTCTCCCGCGCCGGGACCTCGACGAAGGCCTGCTGGATCGCGTCCACGGTCAGCGTTTTCGGCGTGATCCGGACCGTCACCGGGTCGTACATGTAGCCCTCGGCGAGCTTTTTGATCGGCGGCGGCATCGTCGCCGAGAAGAGCGCCGTCTGGCGGCCGCTCGGGCACATGCGGAGGATTTTCTCGACGTCCTCGATGAAGCCGAGGTCGAGCATCTCGTCCGCCTCGTCGAGGACGACGAAGCGCGCCGCGGTCAGCACCAGCGAGCGCCGGCTCATCAGGTCCATCATCCGTCCCACGGTCGCCACGACCACGTGGGCGCCGGAGCGCAGCTGCGACTGCTGCGAGCGGATCGGGGCGCCGCCGAAGACGGCGACGATCTCGATGTCGAGGTGCTCGGCGTAGGAGCGCAAGGCCTGGGTCACCTGGATGCAGAGCTCGCGGGTCGGCGTGAGGACGACCGCCTGCACCTCGTCGTTGTCGGGGTCGAGGTACTGCAGCAGCGGCAGGCCGAAGGCGGCCGTCTTGCCGGTGCCAGTCTGCGCCTGGCCGATCACGTCATGGCCGGCCAGCAGCTCCGGGATCGCCTGCTCCTGGATCGGGCTCGGCTGCTCGAAGCCGAGCTCGTCGAGGGCCTGCTGGATCTTGGGCGAGAGGCCGAGGTCGGCGAAAGCAGTCAGTTGGTGTCCTTAC
>DASZZB010000075.1:0-3917 GCA_035545115.1 Solirubrobacterales bacterium
CCCCCGCCCCTCGGTGCTCCTAAAGCCGCTCGACGTTGTCGGCGTCGAGGCCGCGGCTGACGCCGCGGAAGTCGATCGCCAGGGGCACCGCGGCGATCGCGGCGGCGTGGTCGACGTCGGGGTGGGCGGTGACGATCGCCAGCAGGTCGGCGGCGGCGAGGCCCTCGTCGAGGGGGACCGAGGCGAGCCCCTCGGCGGGCAGCTCGGGGACGAAGGGGTCGTGATAGGAGACCGCGGCGCCGAGGTCGCGCAGGAGGGCGATGATCCGCAGCGCCGGCGATTCGCGGGTGTCGCCGATCCCCGGCTTGTAGCTGGCGCCGAGGATCAGGATGCGCGAGCCCTTGACCGGTTTGCCGGCGCCGTTCAGCGCCCGCTCGATGCGCCGCACGCAGAACTCCGGCTGGGCCTGGTTGACCTTGCCCGCCAGCTCGACGAACTCAGGGTAGAAGTCGTGCTCGCGCGCCTTGAAGGCGAGGTAGAAGGGGTCGACCGGCAGGCAGTGGCCGCCCATCCCGGGGCCGGGGTCGAAGCGCATGAAGCCGAACGGCTTGGTCGCCGCCGCGTCGACCACCTCCCAGACGTCGATCCCGAGCCGGTCGCAGAGCTGGGCGACTTCGTTGACGAGGGCGATGTTGACCGAGCGGAAGATGTTCTCCAGCAGCTTCGCCAGCTCGGCCGCCTCCGGCGAGCTCACCACCTCGACCGTGTCGCAGATCTGCGCGTAGAGGGCGCGGGCGCGCTCGGTGCAGGCGGGGGTGATGCCGCCGACCAGCTTCGGCGTGGTGCGGATCGTGTGGTCGGAGCGGCCCGGGTCGATCCGCTCCGGCGAGAAGGCGAGGTGGAAGTCCTCGCCGACCGCGCGGCCGGCGGCGGCGAGCGCGGGAAGGAGCTCCTCGCGGGTGGTGCCGGGGTAGCTGGTCGACTCGAGCACGATCAGCTGGCCCGGCTGCAGATGGTCGGCGAGCGCGGCCGCCGCCTCGCGCAGGTAGGTGAGGTCGGGCTCGCGTGAGCTCGACAGCGGCGTCGGCACGCAGACGACGACCGCCTCGCAGTCCTCGAGGTCGGCGTAGTCGCCGGTCGGGCGCAGGCGGGCGGAGAGCGCCGCCAGCTCGGCGTCGTCGACGTCCTCGATGTAGCTGCGGCCCGCCGCCAGGTCGGCGAGCTTGGCGGGGTCGGTGTCGAGGCCGACGACCTCGTTCCCGGCCGCGGCGAAGGCGAGGGCGAGCGGAAGTCCGACGTAGCCGAGGCCGACGATCCCCAGCTTCATCCGGTGACCTGGGTCAGGCGCCGGAGGCGACGACCGACTCGGCGGCGAGCAGGGTGTGCCAGGTCGGCAGCAGCGGGATCACGTACCAGTTGACCACCGACTCGCGGGCCTCGGCGATCTCCTGCGAGTACCAGTAGCGTTCGAAGTCCTCTTTGCGCTCCCAGACCATCGTCTGCTGGAACCCGTTCGGGTCCTCGATGCCGCGGGTCAGGGACCAGCTCCGGGCGCCGTAGGCGGTGCACTTCTCCGCCGCCGGCTCCCACGCCTCCAGCCACCGGTCGGCCCGCATCGGGGCGATGTGCCAATCGAGTCTGCAGACGTAGAGCATCGGTCAATCCTTTCGCATCCGTGTCGCGGGCGTCGCTAGGCCCCGACCTCCGCCCGGATCGCGCCCGGGCCCTCCTCGGTCTTGCCCGCGTCCTCGGACTCGGCGCCGACCAGGACGGCGATCTTGCCGAGATGCTTGTTTTCGTGCATCAGCTGGTGGGCGGTGGGGACGCCGTCGAAGCCCATCGTCTGCCAGAGGACCGGCCGGATCTTGCCCTCGGCCATCAGCTGGTTGGCCCGCATGCACTCGTAGGCGTTGGCGAAGTGGGAGCCGATGATCTGCTTCTGGCGCATCCACAGGTAGCGGACGTCGAAGTCGAGCTGGAAGCCCGAGGTGGCGCCGCAGATCACGACCTTCCCGAACGGCTTGACCGCGTAGACCGAGGTCGGGAAGGTCGCCCGGCCGACGTGCTCGAAGACGATGTCGGGGGCGTCGCCGAGGATCTCTTTCACCCGGTTGGCGAAGCCGCGCGAGGCGCGGAAGCGCTCCTTGTCGGCGGCCGGGTCGGTGAGGTTGGCGTCGGTCCGCATCATCTCGCCGAATTCGGAGCGGTTGATGTAGTCGACGGCACCGAGCTGCTTGACCAGCTCACCCTTCTCGTCGGAGGAGACGACGCCGATCGCGTTGGCTCCCGCCGCCTTGCAGAGCTGCGTGGCGAAGACGCCGAGGCCGCCCGCCGCGCCCCAGATCAGGACGTTATGACCGGGCTGCAGCTTGCATTTGTCGATCAGCATCCGGTAGGCGGTGAAGTAGGTGAGCCCGTACGCGGAGGACTCGGCCCAGCTCAGGTTCTGAGGACGGGGAAGCAGCTGCTGCGCCTGGACCTTGGTGAACTCGGCGAAGGAGCCCCAGGTCGTTTCGTACCCCCAGATCGTCTGGCTCGGGGCGGCGAGCGGGTCGAGCCCATGCACCTCGACGTCCTCGTAGGAGGCCTGGTTGCAGTGGATGACCACCTCGTCGCCCGGTTTCCAGCGGGTGACTCCGTCGCCGACCTTCCAGACGATCCCGGAGGCGTCGGAACCGCCGATGTGGTGGCCGAACTCGGGGTGGTCGCCGTAGCCGAAGATCGAGACCGGCTTGCCCAGCGCCGCCCAGACGTTGTTGAAGTTCACCCCGGCCGCCATCACCCGGACGACGACCTCGAAGGCGCCCGGCTCCGGGACCTCGATCTGCTCGAGCTGGAAGGCGTCCTTCGGTTCGCCCTCTCGCTCCTGTCGGATCACCCAGGCCGCCATCGTCTCCGGGAGCGTCCCCGGCTCGACGTCGAGTTGGGTCAGGTTGCTGGTGTCGACCGCCAAAGTGTTGTCCTCCATCTTGGTTTCCCGCTGCCGCGGCAATCCTAGATGTCGGTGCCGGTCCGCGCAGGCAGCTCGACCACCGAGTCGTCGCCCTCGCCGCCGCGCTCCAGCTCCTCCAGCTCGGCGGCGACCACGCGACGCGGGCCGCCGTCGATCGGCTTCGGCACCTCGAGCTCCTCCTCGCGCGCCGCGCCGAGGTCCTGGAAGCGGCGCAGGGAGGGCAGCACGCGACTCTCGGCCGAGGCGACCGCGTCGTTGTAGGCGTTGACGGCGGAGGCGAGTTGGCGGCCGCTCTTCGAGAGGTGCCGCAGGAAGACGCCCATCCGGCCGTAGAGGTCGCCGGCGGCATTGGCGATCTCCTGCGCCTCGGCGGCGATCCGCTCCTGGCGCCAGCCCAGCTCGACCGTGCGCAGGAGGCCGACCAGGGTGGTCGGCGTCGCGATCAGGATCTTCTGTTCGAGCGCGTGGTCGTAGAGCTTCGGTTCGGCCTCGAAGGCGGCGTGGAGGGCGGCCTCGGAGGGCATGAAGCAGACCACGAAATCGGGCGTGTCGCCGCTGTCGAACTGGTCCTGGTAGCGCTTCGAGGCGAGTTTCGAGATGTGCTCGCGTACCTGGCGGGCGTGGCGGATCAGCTCGCCGCGGCGCGAGGATTCGTCTTCGGCTTCGAGCACCTCGAGGTAGGCGTCGAGCGGCACTTTCGAGTCGATCACCACGCGGCGCTCGCCCGGCAGGTTGACGATCGCGTCGGGGCGCAGCAGGCCGTCGTCACCGTGCAGCGTGGCCTGCAGCTCGAAATCGACGTGCTCGGTCATCCCGGCCATCTCGACGCAGCGCTTCAGCTGCACCTCTCCCCATTCGCCGCGCGTCTTCGGCTGGCGCAGCGCCTTGACCAGCGTGCCGGTCTGGGTGCCGAGGTCGGTGAGGCCGAGTTTCATCTCGTCGAGCAGCGAGCGGACGGCGCCGTCGGCGGCTTTTCGATCGCGGCTCATCGTCGCCACCTCGCGTTCGATCCGCGCCAGGTTCT
>DASZZB010000076.1:0-18344 GCA_035545115.1 Solirubrobacterales bacterium
CGACGAGGAGCCCTCGCCCCCTCCCGACCCGTTGCCGCCGCCCTTGCGCTTGCCGTAGTCGGTGTTGTAGAAGCCCGAGCCCTTGAAGTGGACCGCCGGGGCGGTGAGGACGCGATGCGCGGGGGCGCCGCACTCGACGCACTCGGTCAGCGGCTCCTCGGTCATCTTCTGCATCACGTCGAAGACGTGGCCGTTGTCGCACTTGTACTCGTAGATCGGCACGGGACCGCGGATTATCGCAGCCGCTACGGTTCGCGCATGGCGACGACCCCGCAGGAGAAGCCGGAGACCGAGGTGACGATGGAGGAGATCGTCGCGCTGTGCAAGCGCCGCGGCTTCGTTTTCCCCTCCTCGGAGATCTACGGCGGGCTCGGTTCGACCTACGACTACGGCCACTACGGGGTGCTGTTGAAGACCAACGTGAAGAACGAGTGGTGGCGCGCGATGCTGCAGGACCGCGACGACATCGTCGCGCTCGACTCGGCGATCCTGCAGAGCCCCAAGGTCTGGGAGGCCTCCGGCCACCTGGCCGGCTTCACCGACCCGCTCGTCCAGTGCCTCGGCAAGTGCAAGAAGCGCTGGCGGGAGGACCATCTGCGCGAGGCGGTCGCCGCCGAAGGGGGCGACCCCGACGGTGAGATCCGCTGCCCCGAGTGCGGCGGCGAGCTCTCCGAGCCGCGCAACTTCAACCTGATGTTCGAGACCCACGTCGGGCCGGTCGCGGGCGAGGGCTCCGAGGTCTACCTCCGCCCCGAGACCGCCCAGGGCATCTTCATCAACTTCAAGAACGTGCTCGGCTTCGCCCGCAAGAAGCCGCCCTTCGGCATCGCCCAGGTCGGCAAGTCGTTCCGCAACGAGATCACCCCCGGCAACTTCATCTTCCGCACCCGCGAGTTCGAGCAGATGGAGATGGAGTTCTTCGTCCCGCCCGCCGACGCGGAGCGCTGGTACCGCGAGTGGATCGAGATCCGCGAGCGCTGGTACACCGGCCTCGGCATCCGCCCCGACCACCTGCGGGTCCGCGCCCACGACCCCGACGAGCTCTCCCACTACTCCTCGGGGACGAGCGACGTCGAGTACCTCTTCCCGATCGGCTGGTCGGAGCTGGAGGGGATCGCCAACCGCGGCGACTTCGACCTCACCCAGCACGCCAAGTTCAGCGGCGAGAAGCTCGAGTACTTCGACCAGCAGACCAAAGAGCGCTACGTCCCGCACGTGATCGAGCCGGCCGCGGGCGCCGACCGGGCGACGCTGGCCTTCCTCGTCGACTCCTACGAGGTCGAGGAGGTCGAGGGACGCCGGCGGACCGTGCTGCGCCTCCATCCCCGCCTCGCCCCGGTCAAGGTCGCCGTCCTGCCGCTCGTCTCGCGCGAGGGGATGCCGGAGAAGGCCCGCGAGATCTTCCAGGACCTGCGCCGCCGCCTCCCCGCCGAGTTCGACGAGGGCGGCTCGATCGGCAAGCGTTACCGCCGCCAGGACGAGATCGGCACCCCCTGGGGGATCACGGTCGACGGCGAGACGATGGAGACCGACACCGTCACCCTGCGCGACCGCGACTCGCTCGAGCAGGTCCGCGTCCCGATCGAGGGACTCGGCGACGAGCTGGTCCGCCGCCTCGAAGCGCCCTGGACGAGCCCGAAGCTCGGCTAGCCGACATTCAACGTCGGTTACATCCGATGTCGGTTACATCCGATGTCGGTAATCTCTGCCCATGTTCACCAACCGTCACGACGAGCTGGCGGCTCTCGCACGCTGGTGGGAGCAACCCGGTGCCGCCCTCGGACTGGTCTGGGGACGGCGTCGGGTCGGCAAGACGTCGCTGCTGGAGGAGTTCGCGCGCGACAAGCGCGCCGTCTTCCACACCGGCGCCGGGCGGCCGACGGCCGACGAGCTGCGCCTGCTGAGCGAAGCGGTCGGCCAAGTGGTCGACCTCGGCGCCCGCGACCTCGGCGCCCGCCCGTTCACGAGCTGGGACGACGCCTTCGACTCACTCGCCGCCGCGGCAAGCCGCCGGCGCCTGCTGCTCGTCATCGACGAGTACCCGGACCTGGTCCGCGTCAGCCCCGAGCTGCCGGGCGTGATGCGTGCCTTCTGGGACCGGGCGCGCAGCCAGACCAAGCTGCGGATCGTCGTCTGCGGCTCAGCGGTGCGGACGATGGAGGCGATCCAGGAGGAGCGGGCGCCGCTCTACGGTCGCTTCGACCTGGCGCTTTTGGTGCACCCGTTCCGTCCCCACGAGGCGGCGGCGCTGCTGAAGGGGCTGAGCCCCGCGGACCGGGCGCTGGTCTGGGGCATCGTCGGGGGCGTGCCCCTGTACCTGAGCTGGTGGGATCCCGGGGCGAGCGTCAGGCAGAACCTGCTGCGCCTCGCCTGCACCCCAGGCGGGAGGCTGCTCGACGAGGGCCGGCTGGTCCTGGCGACCGAGGGGGACGTCGGCGGCCTCGCCGAGCTGGTCCTCCGGGCGATCGCCTCCGGCCGCACCCGCCACAACGAGATCGAGCAGGCCGTCCGCGCCGAGCCCGGCCGCACGCTCGAACGCCTGGTCGAGCTGCGCCTGGTCGAGCGGCTCGTCCCGGTCACCGAGAACCCGGCCCGCACCCGCCGCCGCATCTACCGCATCGCCGACAACTTCCTCGCCTTCTGGCTCGGCTTGCTCGACCGGCACCGCTCGGCGATCAGCCGCGGCCTCGGCAAACAGATCCTCCCCGTCCTCACCAGCCAGCTCGACGACCACATGGGCGACCGCTGGGAGTCTGCCTTCCGTCAGCACCTGCTGCGCCTTGCCGCGGCCGACCGGCTGGGCGAGGAGATCGTCGACATCGGCCGCTGGTGGCAGGACAGCCCGCCGACCGAGATCGACGCCGTCGCCCTCGCCGGCCAAAGCCGTGAGGCCGTCCTCCTGGGCGAGGCCAAATGGTCGCGCCGAGCCGACGCCGCCACCTTGCGCGCCGGACTGGAACGCAAGGCCACCGTCCTGCCGCGGCTCGGCACGAACCCGCGCTACGCCATCGCCGCCCGCACGGAGGTGCGAAACCCCGACGGTGTGCTGGCCGTGACCGCGGCCGACATGTTCGACGCAGAGTAAGAAATCTCGGCCGGCCGGCGCGAAACCTGTCACGATCCCGCGCCATGGCGACCGAGATGCAGCTCCCTGACAGCGACCAGCAGGTCAAGATCCGCAACCCGTGGGCGGTGGCACTGCTGCCGTTCATCACGCTCGGCATCTACACCCTGGTCTGGTGGTACCGGATCAACAAGGAGATGAAGGCCTACGGCGAGCTGAAGGGCTATGACCTCGGTCGCAGCCCGATGAGCTCGTTGCTCGCCTTCTTCCCGGGCAGCCTGATCATCGTCCCCGCCCTGGTCAGCCTCTGGCGCGGGACCCAGCGGGTGCAGGGCACCGCGGCGGTCGCGGGCCGTGACCCGGTCAATGGATGGCTGGCCCTGATCCTCTACCTGATCTTCCTGCCAGCGTTGTACGCCTACCTGCAGGTCTCGCTGAACAACGTCTGGAAGGCGGAGCTGGATCCGGCCCCGGGCGAAGCGCCGCCGCCGCCGAGCGACGCGATGCCGCCCAGGCTCAGCGAGTCCTGAGGGGCGCCTGTCGAGTTTCGGTCGCTGACGGAAGAGACCGTTGGTCAGGCCGTCGCCGAGATCGACGAGCTCGGCGAGCGCGAACGAGACATGCTCCTTCCCCCCCATCGGCCGCGCACGCAGACGCCGTGCAGCGAGGCGTAGAAGAGGACGTGGACGAGCGCCTGGCCGGCGGTCGGGACGTCGGCCGAGTCGAGCCGCCAGCCCCTGCGCCGAAAGGCGCGCCCGGTGAGCGGCGAACGCTTTCACCGGCTCGGAGGGAGACCTGATGGACCCCCGAGCGAACCTCCCCGCTGTTCGTGAGAGAGGGGGTCCATCGGGTCTCCCCCTCGCCGCTCATCCCTTCCCGGAGAGAAGGTTCCAGGTCCGCCGCCAGAAGCTCGGCCCCGGCTCGCCCGCCACGTCGTCCGGCGAGATCTCGATCGAGCCCGGGTTCTTCCCCGGCGCAGCGAGCTTCGCCGCCGCGGCGGCGTCGATCTTGAGCAGCACGCCGCGCTCGTAGATCCCCTCGACCTCGGGCGCGTCGACGAATTTGTGGCCGCCGGGCCGGTTCGCCGTGGTGTCGAAGATGATCCCGTCGAAGAGGTCGGCCTCGGGCGCGTCGAGCACCTCGACCACCGTCCCCAGCTTCACCTCGTCGGAGGAGTAGACCGGGATGCCGTGCCTGGCGACCAGGTAGGAGACCTTGGAGCCGAGATCGTCCACCCCGCGAGCCTAACGGAGCGATCCCCCGCAGCGGCCGCCCGGCACCTACACTCGCGGTGGGAACACCGACGGGAAGGGGATTCGCATGGGAACGAACTTGGCCTCGCTCCTCAGCGGGAGCGCCGCGCGCGACGCCGAGGCGCCCGCCGTGCGGCTGGGCGAGCGCACCCTCGCCTTCGGCGAGCTCGACGACCGCAGCGCCCGGGTCGCGACGCTCCTGCGCGAGCACGGCCTCGGGCGCGGTGACCGGGTCGGGGTGATGCTGCCGAACGTGCCCGAGTTCCCGATCGTCTACTACGGCATGCTGCGGGCGGGCGGCGTCGTGGTGCCGATGAACGTGCTGCTGAAACGGCGCGAGATCGACTTCTACCTGGCGGACTCGGGGGCGAGGCTGCTGCTCGCCTGGCACGGCTTCGCCGCCGAGGCCCGCGACGGGGCGGCCGACGCGGGCGCCGAGCTGATCGAGGTCGAGCCGGGGTCCTTCGCGGCGACGCTCGACGCGCTCGAGCCGACCGCGGGCATGGTCGACACCGACGCCGAGGACACCGCGGTGATCCTCTACACCTCGGGGACGACCGGCCGGCCGAAGGGCGCCGAGCTGTCGCACCGCAACCTCGACGAAAACTCGGAGATCGTCTCGCGGACGACCTGCGAGGTGCGCGCGGGCGATGTCGTCCTCGGCGCGCTGCCGCTGTTCCACTCGTTCGGGCAGACGGTGGGGATGAACGCCTCGCTGCGACACGGCGCCTGCCTCACCCTGGTCCCCAAATTCGATCCCGGCGAGGCGCTGGCGACGATCGAGCGCGACCGCGTCACCCACTTCTACGGCGTGCCGACGATGTTCGGGGCGCTCCTCCACCACCCTGGGCGGGAGCGCTTCGACACCTCCTCGCTGCGCATCTGCATCACCGGCGGCGCCTCGATGCCGGTCGAGGTGCTGCACGGTTTCGAGGAGGCCTTCGGCGCCGAACTGCTCGAGGGCTACGGGCTCTCGGAGACCTCCCCGACCGCGTCCTCCGGCCACCCGCACCAGGTGCGCAAGCCGGGCTCGATCGGGACGCCGCTGGAGAAGGTCGAGATGCGGATCGTCGACGAGGACGGCGCCGAGGTGCCGCAGGGCGAGGTCGGCGAGATCGTGATCCGCGGCCACAACATCATGAAGGGCTACTGGAACAAACCGGAGGCGACCGCCGAGGCGATCCGCGACGGCTGGTTCCACAGCGGCGACATGGGCCGGGTCGACGAGGACGGCTACTTCTACGTCGTCGACCGCAAGAAGGACATGATCATCCGCGGCGGCTACAACGTCTACCCGCGCGAGGTCGAGGAGGTGCTCTACGAGCACCCGGCGATCCGCGAAGCGGCGGTGCTCGGCGTCCCCCACCCCGACTGGGGCGAGGAGGTCGGCGCCGCGGTCGTGCTGGAGCCGGGCGAGGCGGTCGAGCCGGAGGAGATCAGCGGCTGGGTGCGCGAGCGGATCGCCGCCTACAAGTACCCGCGGGTCGTCTGGTTCCTCGACGAGCTGCCGAAAGGCCCGACCGGGAAGATCGTCAAGCGCGAGATCGAAGTCCCGGCAAACGCCGGCCAGGCGGCCAATTCCTGAGGTACCCTTCAGTACCAACGGTCACGAACGAAACGGGGTTGAGATGAGCGTCGCCTCCCAGAGCCTGATGGACAACATCACCTACGAGGACCTCTACAAGCGATGGGAGCAGGGCAACTGGTCGGCCTACGACATCGACTTCTCCGCCGACGTCGCCGGCTGGGCCGGCCTCTCCGACATCCAGCGCCGCTCGGCGATGTGGATCTACTCGATGTTCTTCTACGGCGAGGACCGGGTCGCCGACACGCTCGCCCCCTACATAACCGCGGCGCCGACCGAGGAGCAGTCCTACTTCCTCGCCACCCAGCAGGTCGACGAGGTCCGCCACTCGCTCTTCTTCCACCGCTTCTTCAAGGAGGTGATCGGGGTCGGCGGCGAGAGCCTCCAGGACACCCTGGCCTCGACCCTGCCGCAGCTGAACTGGGGCTACCGCGGCGTCTTCGACCGGCTCGACCTGATGGCCGAGGAACTGCGCAAGGACACCTCGCTGCCGAAGTACGCGCAGGCGATCACGCTCTACCACCTGATCGTCGAGGGCAGCCTCGCCCAGCCGGGCCAGCACTTCATCGAGGACTTCTTCTCCTCGCAGGAGTCGATGCCCGGGTTCAGCGCCGGGATGGCGAACGTCTCGCGCGACGAGCAGCGCCACATCGGCTTCGGCGTCAAAGTCCTCTCCGAGCTGCTGGCCCCGAGCCACCCCGCCTCGAACGAGTGCCGCGCCGCGGTGGTCGAGCTGCTGAAGGAAGTCCTCGCCTACACCCCGGCGGTCTTCCGGCCGCCGAACCTCGACCGCGCCTACACCGAGTGCTACGGCTTCACGATCGAGGACATCTACGCCTTCGGCCTCAAACTGGTCCGCCAGCGCTGGCGGACGATCGGCTTCCCGGTCGAGGAGATGCCGCCCGGCGTCTTCCCCTTCGACCACGACAAGACCGAGGAGGAACTGGCCGCCGAGCAGGTGAAGATGATGCTCGCCGGGATCATCGGCCCGGCCGACGGCAGCGTCGCCCCCAGCACCGACCCGGAGCTGATGCGCCTCTGGTTCGAGGTGACCTCCCGCGTCGCCGACCCGTCGGCCGCGAACGGCACCCCGCTCGTCTACCAGTGGAAGTTCACCGACGCCGATCCGTGGCACCTGGTGATCGACAACGGCTCGACCCGGGTCGAGCCCGGCATCGCCCCCGACCCGGCGGTGACGATCGAGGCCAGCTGGGCCGACTGGCTGGCGACGACCAAGCCCGACGCCAAGCCGCTGAAGCTGCTGCTCAGTCGGAAGATCCGTCCCCACGGCAGCCTCCGCGAGCTGGCCCGGCTGCGCAAGGTCTTCAGCTAGACGGCAGAACCCCCGACAAGGGTCGGGGCGGACCCAAGCCGGCGCTCGCGGGACGGGTTTCGGGGTGTACGGCCACAGAGATGCCACTTCTCGAACGGTCAGGAAACTGCACGGATAGAAACCGGTCCTATGCACCGATAACTATCCGTGCAGATTTCTGACCGTTCGAGATCCGCGACGATCTGTGGCGACCGCCGGCCTCGGCGCACCGTCCGCCACGATCCCCAGGCTCGCCCCGAACCCTCGGCCGTCCCCCCGATACCCGGCGTCCCTTCAGCGTCCCACCGAAGCACCGCCGTGGAACCCAGCATCCAGCGCTAGGAGATCGGCGGGCGCAGGTCGGCCCAGGGGCGCTCGGCCTCGATCTGGGCGGCGAGGGAGATCAGGAGAGGCTCGCTTTCGGGGCGGCCGATGATCTGGATCGCCAGCGGCATCCCGTCGGCACCGAGCCCGAAGGGGATCGACATCGCCGGGTTGCCGAGGTGGTTCCAGGGGACGCAGTAGGGATAGAAGCGGCTCATCCCGAGCACCGTCCAGAGGGCGCCGCGACCCTGCCAGCGGCGGACCGGCAACGCGGTGCCGCCCATCACCGGCATCACCAGCACGTCGACCTCGTCGAAGATCGCGTTGATGCGGGCGATCTCGGCCGGGCGGTTGGCGATCGCCTTTTCGTAGAGCGACTCGGGCAGCAGGCCACCGAGCCTGCCGAAGCCGCGGGTGCGCCGTTCGAGGCGCTCCGGCAGCGGCACTTCCTCGACCGTCTCGGCGACCCCCTTGAGGAATCGCGCGGTGATCGTGTTGCCGACCCCGCCCCAATCGGGGTCGCGCGGCGAGACGTCGTGGCCGAGCGAGGCGAGCATCGCGGCGGCGTCGGCGACCGCCCCCTTCACCTCGTCGGTGACGGTCGGCGGCGCGAGCGCCCGCGGCGGCACCGTCGACCAGCCGACCCGCAGCCTGCCCGGCGAATCCTTGACCGACTCGACGAATGGCTTGGCGGGTGGCGCCGGCGCTTCGTCCTCCTGCGAGCCGCCGGAGACGACGTCGAGCCAGACCGCCGTATCGAGCACCGAGCGGCTGACGCAGCCTTCGACCGCCAACCCGCGCCAGCCTTCGAGGTTCGGCGCCAGCGAGACCCGGCCGCGGCTCGGCTTCAGGCCGAAGAGGCCGCAGCAGGCGGCGGGGATGCGGATCGAGCCGGCGCCGTCCCCGGCCGAGGCGATCGGCACCAGTCCGGCGGCGACCGCAGACGCCGAGCCACCGCTCGAGCCGCCCGGCGTGCGCTGCCGGTTCCACGGATTGCGGGTGACGCCATAGGTGGCCGACTCGGTGAAGCCGCAGATCGCCAGCTCCGGCAGCAGGGTGAGGCCGACGATGATCGCCCCCGCCTCGCGCAGCCGGCGGACCACCTCGGAGTCGGCCTTGGCGGGCTCCTCGAAGGCGTCGGTGCCGTGCAGGTTGACCTCGCCGGCGACGTCGATTTCGTCCTTGATCGCGATCGGCACGCCGAGCAGCGGCCGCTCGTCGCCGCTGCCCCGCCGGGCCTCGGCCTGCTCGGCTTCGAGCATCGCCTTCTCGGCGAAGACCTTGCGGAAGGCGTTCAGCTCGGGATCGAGGCGGTCGATCCGCTCCAGCGACTGCCCGACCAGCTCGGTCGGGCTGACCTCCCCGGCGCGGACCATCTCCGCCTGCCGGGCAAGCCCCGCGAACGCGATCTCATCCCCCGCCTGCACCAAGGGGTGATCCTACCGGCGGTGGGCCGGGCCGGGGGTCGGGATCTCCCTCGAAGCTGAGATCGGGCAGCAGCCGGTCGAGCCAGGCCGGCAGCCACCAGTTCCAGCCCCCCATCAGCTTCATCGCGGCGGGGACGAGGACGAGGCGCACGAGGGTCGCGTCGAGCGCGATCGCGATCGCGCACCCGAGCCCGATCTCTTTGATCGACGGGACGCCGGTGAGGACGAAGACCGAGAAGACGCAGACCATGATCAGGGCCGCCGAGGAGATCGTGCGGGCGCTCGAGGAGAGCCCCTCGGCGACGGCGCGTTCGTTGTCGCGGTGGAGCAGCCAGCGCTCGCGGATCCGCGACATCAGGAAGACCTCGTAGTCCATCGAGAGGCCGAAGACGACGGCGAAGATCAGCGGCACGTTGATCGTTTCGATCGCCCCCTGGCTTTCGAAGCCGAGGAAGCCGTCGATCCAGCCCCACTGGAAGATCGCGACGAGGACGCCGAAGGCGGCGCTGATCGAGAGCAGGTTCATCGCCACCGCCTTCAGCGGCAGGACCAGCGAGCGGAGCATCACCATCAGCACCAGGAAGCTGAGCGCGAGGACGAAGAGGACGATCTTCCACATCGAGCCCATGACCAGTTCGCGGGCGTCGCGGCCGCGGGCGGTTTCGCCGCCGACCTCGACCGTGGCGGTGTGGCCGAGCGCCGTCGCCGGCACGTCGTCGCGGAGCCGCTCGACCAGGCGGATCGCCGCATCGGACTCGCTCGGCGCGCTCGGGGTGACGGTGAAGAGGGTGTCGGGGCCGCGGCGGACCGGCGGCGCCACGGCATGGACGCCGGGGGTGGCGCGCAGGGCGGCGACGAAGCCGGCGGTCGCGGCGGGGGACGTGGCGCTCCCGGCCGGCGCCTCGGCGACGACGTAGATCGGGTCGGTGCCGCCGCCGACCTCCTTCGCGACGAGTTCGTTGCCGACCCGGACGTCCGAGTCCTTGGGGAATTCCTGCAGGGCCTGGGTGCCGGTCTCAAGCGAGAGGACGGGGATCGCGAGGGTGAGGAGGACGGCCGCGACACCGATCACCGCGAGCCAGGGCCGGGCCATCACGCGCGTGGTCCAGGCGCTCCAGAAAGGCGAGGCGCCGGGAGGGGCGGACGGATCGGCGACGGCCGGCGCGGCGACGGGACGGCGGCGGTGAGGGAGGCGCCGGCGCACCCAGCCGGCGACCGTGCCGACCACGCCACCGGGCAGGACGCGGTCGCCGAGCATCGCGATCAGCGCCGGCAGCAGGGTGGTCGCGGTGAGGATCGAGACGGCGACGACGATCATCGCGCCGAGCCCCATCGAGCGCAGCGCCTGGTTGTCGACCATCCAGAGCCCGGCGAGCGAGATGACCACGGCGAGCCCGGAGAAGGTGACCGCGAGACCGGAGGTGGCGAGCGCCCGCGAGCGCGCTTCGGCCGGGTCGGCGCCCGCCTCGCGCTCCTCGCGGTAGCGGGCGAGGATGAACAGCGAGTAGTCGATCGCCACACCGATGCCGATCATCGAGGCCATGTTGGTGACGAACACCGACATCGTCATCTGCAGCGAGATGAAGTAGATGAGCGCGCCGGTGATCAGCACGCTGGCGAAGCCGAGGGCGAGCGGCAGCAGCGCCGCGGCGAGCGAGCCGAAGACGACGAGCAGGATCAGGAGGACGATCGGGAAGCCGGTCATCTCCGCTTCCGAGAGGTCCTTCTTGGAGATTTCCTGGAAGCCCGCCCAGACGCCCGGCTGCCCGACCAGGTAGGGCGTGACGCCGCCGATCGCGGTGCCGGGATCGAGTTCTTCACGCAGCGTCCCGGCCGTGTCGATCAGTTCGTCGGCGGAGAGCTCGCTGCGCAGCGGCAGGACCGCGAGGTCGCCGTGGGCGAGCCGCCGGCGCGCCGCGAGGATCGCGGGGCGCGGCAGGGAGACGTCTTCGATAGGCGCGACGGTGCGGGCGACCCGGCCGATCGCCGCCTGGCGCTGGGCGGCGCCCGCCCCCGGCGCCGCCGCGAGCGCGACCGAGACCCCGTTCGCCTGGTCCCGGAACTCTTCCTGGAGCGCCTCGGAGACCTTTTGCGACTGCGACCCGGGGACGTCGAAGCCGCCGCCGGTGAGGTGGTCGGTCTGTTTCGCCGCGAACGGCAGCGCGCAGAGCACGACCACGATCCAGAAACCGACGACCCACCGACGTCTGCGGCCGAGGAACCCGGCGAGTCTTTTCATCGCGTCGCGCATAAAACTGGCTGGCCGGCCAACTATCGCCGATCGACCTTTGGCGAGTGTGTGCGGCCCGTCACTCAACGAACATCCCACGCGCGGCGATAGTCTCGCCACGCTTCGTCCTCACCTGGCGGAGGCGCGACGGGATGGCAGATCAGGTACCGGCAGTCTGTGACGTGCTCGACACGATCGAGCGCCGCAACTGGGAGCGGCTGCGCCGGCTCCTGCACCCCGAGGTGCACTGGACGACGGCGGTCGAGGAGCACCTGCTCGGCCCCGACGACGTCATCGCCTGCCTCGAAGGAGATCCGCCCCCGGCGCCGCCCGCCTACCACGAGCTGCGCGACGGCCGGATCGTCCGCTGGATCGACACTCCCGGCTAGGTGCCGGCCCACACCGCGCCTCGCCGCCCCCTCGGATGAGTTCGCAGAAACCTTCGCTATGCGGTGATAACTGCGAACGCCGGGAGGGGGCCGTCGGACCGCCCGACGCTCAGTCGGAGACGAGCAGGTACCGGGCCGAGGCGGCGCCGGCTTCCAGGGCGGGCCTCATGTCGCGGCTCGGGTCCGACAGCGACTGCAGCGCGAAGCCGTCGGCGACCGCGAGGAGGTAGGCGACGACGGCCTCGGCGTCGAAGCGGAGGCTGAGGATGCCCTCGTCTTCCTTGGCGCGGAAGACGTCGGCGACGTGGGAGCGGCAGGCCTCGAAGAGCTGGCCGACCTCGTGCTGGATGTCGAGGTTGCGGCGGCCGGCGCTGAACAGCTCGTAGAGGAGGAGGAAGTAGCCGGGATCGTTGTCGATCATGTCGGTGAGGCTGGAGACGAGGACGTCGAGGACGGCGTCTGCGGTCTTCGCCTCGGCCAGCAGCTCGTCGAGGCGGGCGATCCGCAGTTCGGTGTCGCGGCGCACCACCTCGACCAGGAGGCGCTCCTTGGTGCCGAAGTAATAGTGGAGGAGGCCGCGGCTGACGCCGGCCTCGCGGGCGACATGCTCGAAGGTCGAGCCCGCCGCGCCGCGCCGGGCGACGCTGTCGCGCATCGCGTCGACGATCCGCTGCGCCTTCTCGCCGCTGAGCTGACGCTCTTTGGTCGCCGCCTCCACCGAGGTTCCCGCCGCCTCCGCCTAGGAGCCGTTGATGCTGCTGGAGCTGGTGTACTCGAACTCCTCTTCGGCTCCGAAGAGGGCGTCGAGGACCGCCTTGCGGGCTCCCTCGCTGACCACCAGGGCGACGACGCCGCCGACGATCGCCAGCATGATCAGCTTGCCGAGACGGTGCTTCTTCTTCTTCGGCTTCTGCAGCCGCTCGCGCGCTTCCTGCAGCGCTTCGGCGGCCTGGCGCATTTCCTTCTGGACCTTCTTGTCGGAGGTGACCGCCTTGACGGTGCCCTTGCCGTTGCCGGTCGCCCGCCCGTAGGCCTTCTTCGCCGAGTTGAAGGCGTCCTTGAGGTTTTCGCGCAGGTCGTCGTCTTCGATCAGACGCTGCACGTAGGGGTTTTCGCGCGCCGCCCCATACAGGTCGCCGGCCCGGTCCGCCGTCTGAGTCGTCTTGCTCTTGGCCATCCCTCTCCCTCGTCGATCGGTCTCGCGGTTTCGCCCAGGATATACCCGCGTTCAGCAGGGGGACACCATGCCGGGCGCCATCGGCCGGCGATCACTGCGGCCCGACGCCGTCGAGCAGCACGCCGTTGCTGCGGAAATCGAGCCGCGCCTCGCGCAGCCGACGCAGTCGCAGCGGCGCCAGGCCGGGCGGCCGGAAGCGGTAGCGGCGGACGTGGAGGCGGCCGGCGTCGACGTCCGCGACCTGGCGGAAGCCGGGGCCGAGCAGACGGTGCGGCGGAGCCGGCTCGGCACCGTCGGAGACGAAGTCGACTTCCTTGACCAGCCAGTCGTAGTTTTCGGCGGCGCGGACCTGGATCGCCCCGGTCGAGAGGTAGTAGCGCAGCGGCGCCTCCCCCAGCGTCCAGGTCACCGTCGCCCGCGGCCCCCGTGGTTCGCCGATCTGCGCGGCGACCGCGCTCCAGTTCGGTCGCTGGAACTGTTCGTCGGTGCTCGCCAGGACGCAGAAGCCGAGCGAGTAGGCGAAGAGCAGGGCGCCGACGGCGGCGCCGAGCCGGCGCGAGGCGGGCGCGGAGACGGCGATCCCGACCGCCGCCAGGAGCGGCACCAGGGCGGGGATCAGGTTGCGGGCGAGGACGAAGTCCTTGCTCGCCGCGACCAGCGCCAGCGCGGTCGGGATCCCGATCGCCGCGGCGACGAGGAGCAGCGGCCGGCCGGCGGCGCGACGCTCCCGCCCCTCGCCGCGGCACAGCAGCAGGGCCAGCGCCGCCAGGGTCAGCGCCAGCGGCGCGAAGGCCAGCCAGGGCCGCTCCGGCCGCGCGATGATGTCGCCGGTCTCGCCGGTGACGAAGGTCGCTGCGGTTTCCCAGAGCCGGTGGCCGAGGGTGAAGTTGCCGATCCAGTCGGCGTGGCCGACCGACATCTGGTGGATCGCCAGCGGCGCGACGGCGATCGCGCAGCCGGCCAGGATCGCCATCCCGACGAGGCTCGCCCGGCCGCGCCGGCGCAGCAGCATCACCGCCTCGGCGAGGATCGGGAAGGCGACGAAGTAGTGGGTTCCCAGCGCCAGCCCCGACCAGATCCCCCACCAGACGAAGTCGCGGCGCGCCCCGCCGCGTTCGGCCCGCAGCCAGTAGAGCGCCGAGAGCGCCCCGAAGAGCGCCACCAACGCGTAGGCGCGCGCCTCCTGCGAGTACCAGAGCAGCATCGGGTTGACCGCGACCAGCGCCGCCGCCCAGAGGCCGGCGCGGCGGCCGCGCAGCTCGACCCCGATCAGGTAGGCGACCGGCACCGTCGCCACCCCGGCCGCCGCGGAGACCGCCCGCAGCCCGAACTCGCCGGTCCCGACCAGCTGCGTCCAGGCCCAGGCGAGCGCGTAGTAGACGGGCGGCGTCGACTCGCTGAACCAGACCGCGTCCATCGCGTGGCCGAAGCCGTCGCGCAGCACCCGGCTGGCGGTGACGATCTCGTCGTGGGGGTAGCTCTGCACGCCGAGCGTGGCGAAGCGCAGCAGGGCCGCCAGCGCGGTCAGCCCGACGACGATCCAGAAGGCGCGCGAGCGCTCCCGCGCCCAGGCCCCGAGGGATCGCCGCCCGGCCCCGGCCGCGGCCCCGGCGTTCGCAGAAATAGCCGGATAGCGACGCAAAGTGCGAACGCCACCGGGGGTCGCCTCGCGGCCCGTCAAGAGAGCGCGACGTCGAGCGCCTTCGAGACCTCGTCGACGAACACGAACCGAAGAGCGCCCAGCTCGGCGGCCGGGATCTCGGCCGCGTCGCCCTCGTTGCGCTCGGGCACGATCACCCGCTTTATCCCCGCCCGCTGTGCCGCCAACGACTTCTCCTTCAACCCGCCGATCGGCAACACCTTGCCGGTCAGCGTCACCTCGCCGGTCATCGCGACGTCGTTGCGCACCGGCCGGCCGCTGATCAGCGACGCCAGCGCCACCGTCATCGCCACCCCCGCCGAGGGCCCGTCCTTCGGCACCGCCCCGGCCGGCACATGGACGTGGACGTCGTGGGAGGAGAACCAGTCCTCGCCGTCCAGCTGCGGCGCGATCTGCGCCTGATGACCGCGCACGTAGGAGAGCGCCGCCTGCGCCGACTCTTTCATCACCTCGCCGAGCTGGCCGGTGATCGTCAGGTGCCCGGAGCCGGGCATCCCGGTCGCCTCGATGAAGAGGACGTCGCCGCCCGCCGGCGTCCAGGCCAGCCCGGTGGCGACGCCGGGGCCTTTGGTGCGCCGCCGCGTTTCGGCGAAGACGCGCCGCCGGCCGAGCATCTCGCGCGCTTTCTTGGCCGAGACGCGCACCTTGCCCTTCGCCTTGCCTTCGGCGACCTGCCGGGCGACTTTGCGGCAGACGGTGCCGATCAGGCGCTCCAGGTTGCGGACCCCCGCCTCGCGCGTGTACTCCTCGACGATCGCGGTCAGCGCCGCGTCGGAGAACTCGATCTGGGACGGCTTCAGCCCGTTCGCGGCGATCTGCCGCGCGACCAGATAGCTGCGCGCGATGTGGCGCTTCTCCTCCAGCGTGTAGCCGGACAGCTCGATCGTCTCCATCCGGTCGAGCAGCGGCCCGGGGATCGTGTCGAGCACGTTCGCGGTGGCGATGAAGACGACGTCGGAGAGGTCGAAGGCGAGGTCGAGGTAGTGGTCGCGGAAGGTGTCGTTCTGGGCCGGGTCGAGCACCTCCAGCATCGCGCTCGCCGGATCGCCGCGGAAGTCGGCGCCCATCTTGTCGATCTCGTCGATCATGAAGACGGGGTTGCGCGAGCCGGCGTCGCGCAGGGCGCGGATGATCGTTCCCGGCAGGGCGCCGATGTAGGTGCGGCGATGGCCGCGGATCTCCGCCTCGTCGCGGACGCCGCCGACCGAGATCCGCTCGAACTCGCGCCCCAGGGCCTTGGCGATCGAGCGCCCGAGGCTCGTCTTCCCCACCCCGGGCGGCCCGACGAAGCAGAGGATCGGCCCCGGGCTCTCCGGGTTCAGCTGCCGCACCGCCAGGTACTCGAGGATCCGCTCCTTGACGTCCTCGAGGTCGTAGTGGTCGGCGTTGAGCACCTTGCGCGCGTGCCTCAGGTCGAGGTCATCCTCGGTCTCCACGTCCCAGGGCAGCTCGGTCAGCCACTCCAGGTAGGTGCGGATCACCCCATGCTCGGCTGCCGCGGGAGGAAGTTTGGCCAGCCGCCCGAGTTCGCGGTCGGCCGCTTTGCGCGCTTCCTCGGGCAGGTTCGCGGCCTCGATCCGCTCCTGCAGTTCGGTGACTTCGGCGGCGATCTCGTCCCCTTCGCCGAGCTCGTCCTGGATCGCCTTCAGCTGCTGGCGGAGGAGGAACTCGCGCTGGCCTTTGTCGACTTCGGACTGGACCTGCGACTGGATCTGGGTGCCGAGCTGGACCACGTCGAGCTCGCGGGCGAGGATCTGGGAGAGGTGGCGGAGCCGCTTCGCCACGTCGACTTCTTCGAGCAGCTGCTGCTTCTCCGCGGTCTCGATGCGGAGCGCGCCGCCGATCAGGTGGGACAGCGCGCTCGGGTCTTCGATGTTGGCGACGGCGAGCTGCAGCTCCTCCGGTAGGTAGGGGATCTGCTCGACGATCTCCGAGAAGGTGCGCTGGACGTTGCGGGAGAGCGCCTCCAGCTCGGCGCTCGGTTTGCTCTCGTCGGGCGCCTCGCTGATCCGGGTGATCAGGTAAGGACGGTCGGTGACGAACTCGTCGAGGCGGACGCGCTGGGTCGCCTGGACGAGGATCCGCAGGGTGCCGTCGGGGACTTTGACCATCCGCTCGACCACGCCGACGACGCCGACGTCGTAGAGGTCGGCGGCGGTCGGCTCGTCCTTCTCGGGGTCGCGCGAGGCGACCATCACCAGCATCCGGTTGCCGCCGAGCACGTCGTCGACCAGTTTGATCGAGCGCGGCTGGCCGACCGCCAGCGGGGTGATCGTGTCCGGGAAGGCGACCGAATCGCGCAGCGGCAGGACCGGCAGCGCCTCCGGGATCGGCGCCCCGTCGCGCAACACGCCTTCGGCGTCGAGCGGCGATTCGACGACCTCGAGGGTGGGCGAGCCCTCCATCACGACCGTTCGATCGGTACCCGGTGGGTGGTCTCGCCCGGATCGCGCAGCGGCAACTCGATCGTCAGCAGGCCGTCTTCGTAGTTGGCGACGGCGCGGTTGCCATCGACCTCGACCTGCAGCTCGACCACGCGGCGGAACGGCCCGGAGGGGATCTCGACCTGCTGGTAGACGCGGCCTTCGGTCTCCTGCAGGGCGCGCCGGCCGACGATCGCCAGCTGGCGACCGGAGACCTCGATCCCGATCTCGGCGAGGTCTACCCCGGCGAGGTCGACTTTGACCACGGCGCGCTGTGGATCGTCGACGTAATAGACGTCGACGTTCGGCGAGAAGCCCGAGGCGCGCCGGCTGACGTAGCGGGTGCGGCCCCAGGGGTCGCCCATCAGCTGGTCCATCTCCCGGCGCATCCGCGCAAAGTCGGCGAAAAGATCGCGCTGCGGCATCTGCGGAAGGTTACCCGCGAACCGCCGGGGTAAGGGTCAGGCGGCCAGACCGGGAGCGCCGGGTGCCACGGCGGCGCGGCCGGTGCTCGTCCAGCGGGGCGCCCGCATGAGGAGGACCGGCTGGCGCGGTGGGACGAGGCCCTCGGGACGATCGGGCCGGAAAGTCGCGCAGGGCTCGCCGAGCTCCAGCGCGCACAAGAGGTTCTTGTGGAAATAACAGTCCTCGCAGGTGGGGGCTTTGGGCTTGCGCGGCATCTGGCCCGGGCATGAAAGCAGCGTCGCGACGAGGGCGTCGGGCACTAATCCGCAAATCGCTACCTCTTCGTTTCATCGCCTTCACAGAGTCCCCGCGTCTTGCGAACCGGTCGCCGGCCACGGCGCCGCCGAGTCGGCGCTAGCTAACATTCGACCAGATGGAGGCCCACGAGCGCACCGAACGGCTGTCCGCATCGCCGCCGCTCTTCAAGAGCGAATTCCTCAACTTCTTCTCCCGCGTCCACCCGGCGCTGCCCGCGATCATCTTCGTCCCGGTGATCGTCGCGGCGGAGTGGATCGGCGCGACCAAGGGCTGGTCGGTCTGGCAGATGATCCTGATCTCGGCCGGTGGCGTCGCCTTCTGGACGCTGACCGAGTACTGGCTGCACCGGCTCGTCTTCCACTGGGAGCCCGACAACGCCTTCGGCCGGCGGATGCACTTCATCATCCACGGCATCCACCACGACCACCCCAACGACAAGCTGCGGCTGGTGATGCCGCCGTCGGTCTCGATCCCGCTCGCGGCGCTCTTCTTCCTCGGCTTCCTCGCCGTCCTCGGCGACGCCGCCTATCCGGCCTTCGGCGGCTTCATGCTCGGCTACCTCGGCTACGACTACACGCACTACTACGTGCACCACTTCGTGCCGAAGTCGAAGCTGGGCAAGAAGCTGCGCGAGCAGCACATGCGCCACCACTTCCAGGACCACCGCTACGGCTACGGCGTCTCCTCGCCGATCTGGGACGTGGCGTTCCGGACGCTGCCGAAGAAGCGCAACCGCTGAGCCAGCCCCCACCCGGCGTTCGCACTAATGGCCGCTAT
>DASZZB010000077.1:0-3719 GCA_035545115.1 Solirubrobacterales bacterium
GGGGAGTTCGTGCTGCTGGCCGGCCGCTCGGCCTCGGGCAAGTCGACGCTCCTGCGCGCCGCCTGCGGCCTCGTCCCGCACTTCCACGGCGGCGAGCTCGACGGCCGGGTCGAGGTGGCGGGGATGGATGCGGTGGCGGCCGGCCCCGGGGAGCTCGCCGCCGCGGTCGGCTACCTCGCCCAGGACCCCGAGACGCAGGTCGTCTCGACCACGGTCGCGGCCGAGATCGAGCTGCCGCTGGAGATGCGCGGCGACGCGCCGGGCGACCGGGCGCGGGCGGTCGAGGAGGTGGCGCTGGCGCTGGCGATCCCGCATCTGCTCGGGCGGGCGGTCGACACCCTGTCGGGGGGCGAGCTGCAGCGGGTGGCGTTGGCGGCGGCGCTGGTGACGCGGCCGCGGCTGGTGCTGCTCGACGAGCCGACCTCGCAGCTCGATCCGGTCGCCGGCGACGAGCTGATCTGGTTGCTGCGGCGGCTGAACGAGGAGTGGGGGGTGGCGGTGGTGCTGGCCGAACACCGGCTGGAGCGCTGTCTGGCGGCGGCCGACCGGGTGGTCGCGATGGAGGCGGGGCGGATCGGCTTCGACGGCGCGCCGCGTGACTTCCTCACCTGGACGCGGGGCGCCGACCCGACCCTGACGACGCCCGCCGCGCGCCTCTTCTCGTTGGTCGGAAT
The DNA here is from genome assembly GCA_035545115.1 of Solirubrobacterales bacterium. Lineage (GTDB taxonomy): Bacteria > Actinomycetota > Thermoleophilia > Solirubrobacterales > 70-9 > VAYN01. Next base: position 675 of record DASZZB010000077.1, read on the forward strand.
CGAGCCGCTGCCGGTCGGCGTGCGCGAGGCGCGGCGAACTTTGGGGGAGGCAGGGCCGACTGCTGAGTTGACCACGCCAGAGTGTGGCCAACTCAGCAGTCGAGGCGCGGCGGCGGCCACCGCCGTCCCCCACCCGGGGAAGGTCGGGGGCGAGGAGGTTCGCCCCCCGTCCCGCTTCACCCGGCGCCGCGGTCGTCGCAACGACCCGCTTGCCTTTGCCGCCTCCGGCCTCTGGGTCGAGCTCGACGACGGCGGCGGCCCGCGCGATGTCGTCCGCGGCATCGACCTCGCCGCCGCCCCTGGCGAGAGGATCGCCCTGATGGGACGCAACGGCGCCGGCAAGAGCACCCTGCTGCGCACCGCCGCCGGCCTGATCGCCCCCGCCGCCGGCCGGGTCGCCGCCGAGCGGATGGCTCTCCTCACCCAGAACCCGAGCGACTTCCTGGTCCGTGAGCGGGTCGGCGACGAGCTGCCCGACGAGGCCGGTCTCTCCGCCTTGCGCGCGGTCGGCCTGGAGCACGCGATCGACGCCGATCCGCGCGACCTCTCCGGCGGCGAGCGTCAGCGCCTCGCCCTCGCGATCGCCCTCGCCGGCCGGCTCACCGGCGACGGCGTCCCCGGCGTCGTCGCCCTCGACGAGCCGACCCGCGGCATGGACCGCGGCCGCAAGGACGACCTCGTCGGGCTGGTCGACCGACTCGCCGCGCAGGGCGCCGCGGTCGTCGTCGCCACCCATGACGTCGAGTTCGCCGCCGCCTTCGCCGAGCGCGTCGTCCTGCTCGGCGAAGGCGTCGTGATCGCCGACGGTCCGAGCGTCGACATCCTCTCCGGCGGCTGGTACTTCGCCACCGAGGTCGCCCGCGTCCTCGACGTCGCGGGCGTCGTCACCCCGGAGGCCGGCGCCGCCCTGCTCGGGGGGCCGCGATGAGCTGGCAGCTCGGCAGCTTCCTGATCCTCGCCCTCGTCCTGCTCGGCGGCTTCGCCTGGTACGAGCGCTCGCGCCCGCCCGCCCAGGTGGTCGCCCTGGTCGCCGTCCTCGCCGCGCTGGCGATCGCCGGGCGGGTCGCCTTCGCCGCCTTCCCCAACGTCAAGCCGACCACCGACATCGTCATCTTCGCCGGCTATGCGCTCGGCCCGGCGGCGGGGTTCGCGGTGGGCGCCTTCGCGGCGTTGGTCTCCAACTTCTGGTTCGGGCAGGGACCCTGGACGCCGTGGCAGATGGTGGCCTGGGGACTGTGCGGGATCCTCGGCGCCGCGCTGGCGCTCGGCGCCCGTAACGTGGGACGGCTGACGCTCGCCGCGGTCTGCGGGCTGGCGGCGGTCGGCTACGGCGCGATCCTCAACTTCTCGCTGATCGTCACCTATGGCGGCGAAGTCTCCTGGGCGCGCTTCATCTTCTTCGAGGGCCATGCGATCCCCTTCGAAGTCGCCCACGCGACCGGCAACGTCGTCTTCGCCTTGGTCGCCGGACCCGCGATGATCCGCATGTTGATCCGTTTCCGTGAACGTTTCGAATGGCGCCGCGCCGTCCTGCCGACCGGCGGGATCGCCGCGCTCGTCCTCTCCGTCCTCCTGGTCGGTGCCTTTGCCTCCGCCCACGCCGGCGCGGCGGTCAAGCGAGGCCCGGCGGCGACGACCGCCTGGCTCACGTCGGTCCAGAACGAGGACGGCGGTTGGGGGGAAAAGCCCGGCGCCGAATCCAGTCAGGAGATGACCGGCTGGACGATGCTCGGGCTGGAGGCGGCGGGCGTCAACCCGCAGGACGTCGCCGCCGCCGGCGGTGCGACCCCGGTCGGCTTCCTGCAGGAAGAGATCGCCACCGTGCAGAGCCCCGGCGACCTCGCCCGCACGATCCTCGCCCTCGAGGGCGCCGGGATCGAACCGCGCGAATTCGCCGGCCGCAACCTGGTCGCGGCGCTGCTCGCGAAGCGGCGCAAGGACGGCTCCTACGAGGGCTGGCCGAACTCGACCGCCTACGCGGTGCTGGCCCTGCGCTCGGCCGGGATCGCCAACGTCGCCGACTCGCTCACCTGGCTGCGCGAAGCGCAGAACGAAGACGGCGGCTGGGGCGACGTCGCGGGCTCGCCGAGCAACGCCGACGGCACCGGAGCGGTGCTGCAGGCGCTCTCGCCCTCCTCGCAGGCCGCCCAGCGCGGCGTCGACTACCTGCGCCAGGTCCAGCAACAGGGTGGCGGCTTCCGCCTCGGCGGCAACGGGGCGATCAACACCCAGTCGACGGCCTGGGCGGTCGAGGGCCTGCTGGCGGCGGGCGCCGACCCGGCCCGGTTCAAGCGTGGCGGCAAGTCCGCCTACGAATACCTGGAAGGCAATCAGGCGGCCGACGGCCACTATCGCTACTCGGCGAAGAGCGATCAGACGCCGGTCTGGGCGACCGCCGAGGTGCTGGTCGCCGCGGCCAGGAAGCACCTGCCTCTGGAAGCGCCGCCGCGGGCGCCGCGGCCGAAGAAGACGACGCCGAAGCCCGTCCCGGTGCCGCTGCCGCCGCCCGAAGCCGGCGGGGTGACCCCTGCTCCGACGCCGACGCCGGTCTTCCCGGCCGCTGGCTCGAGCCCCGGCGCCACGTCGCCGGGGGAAGTGGACGGCGGTGCGAGCGCCAAGCAGCGGGAGCCGGGTGGGGAGACTGCCGGCGGGCTCCGGGCTTCCCCCGGCGAGGGGGGTGGGGGCGACGGCGGAAGCTCCGCCGAAGAATCGTATTTCGGCGGCGTCCCGTCGCTGCCCGAACCGGGGAACGACGAAGCGACCACCACCGGCGTCCCCGTCGACAATCCGGGCTCGACCCCGGGCGCCTCGGTCCTCGGCTCGATCCTCGCCGGGCTGATCGTCGGCGGCCTTCTCTTCGCGATCGGCTACGGCCCCTACAAACGCTGGCGGGTGACGCGCCCCCCCAGCTAGCCCGCGCTGTGTATTTCCGGTCATATGTGCCTATAAGACACACCGCAGTGGGCCGCCTGATCGCCGACCCCACGCGTCGACTGGCGAGCAACCGCTCCATCCTCCGGTGGCGTTCGCAGTTAGCTCCGCTAT
>DASZZB010000078.1:0-4744 GCA_035545115.1 Solirubrobacterales bacterium
GCCGACCCTGCACACGGCGCCGCTCTCGGAAGTGCGCGGCGCCGCCGCCCTGGTCGATGAAGCGACCCCGCAGGAAACGGCGACGGCACTGCGGCCGAACCCGCTGCGCGCCCGCGCCGACCGCTCGCGCGCCTACTACGAAGGCTGCATGGTCGGGATCGAAGGCACCAACTCGAACAAATGCCTCTACGGCGACCCGGGGGGCGACCGCACCCTGATCCTCTTCGGCGACTCGCACGCGATGCAGTACTTCCCGGCGGTCGACGAACTCGCCGAAGCCCACCGCTGGCGGCTGATCGTGCTGACCAAGGCCGAATGCCCGCCGGAGGAACTCGAAGTGCGCAGCATGGTCGAAGACCGGGAGTACTCGCAGTGCGACGAATGGCGCCAGGACGCGCTCGAAAGGATCGAAGCAGGCGACCGGAACACGACCGTGGTGATGAGCGGCGACACGGTCTACGTCCCCTACGGGCCGAACGGCGAAGAGCTGGCGGGCGACGAAGCCGCCGAGGCGATGGAGGCCGGCTACGCGCGGACGCTGCGGCGCATCCAGGCCGCCGGTCCCCGCACCGTGGTCATCCGCGACACCCCGGCTTCATCCAAGGACGTGCCGAGCTGCGTCTCCGAAGACATCCGGCATCTCGACCGCTGCGCCTTCCCGCGCCCGCACGAATGGGACCGCGAATATGACGTCCGCGCCGCCGAACGCTCCCCCGAGGCCCACCTGGTCGACCTCACCGCCGACATCTGCCCCGGCGAAACCTGCCGCGCGGTGATCGGCAACGCCCTCGTCTACCGCGACAAAAGCCACCTCACGGCGACCTTCGCCCGCACCCTCGAGCCGATGCTGGAAAGCGATCTGCGCGAAGAGGGGTTGATGTAGGAGGGCGGGGGAGAGTTCGTGGACACCTCGTCCTTGGCCGTGCCCGATGTATCGTGGATTCATCGAAGGGCGACTTACGGTGGTCGTCATCGCCGCCGACGACCCCGACTACGTGATCACCGTCTTCCCGAAGGAGCGGAGATGAAAGCTGACTGCGACAGCGAGGCCGACGCAGTCCTGATCGAGCTCGAGAAGGTCGATCAGTGGGATCGCGGGGTGTTGATCGACGACGCGATGTACTGCGACGTCGCCTTCAGGGGCGACCGAGCCGTCGCGGTCAGCCTTCGCTATCCGCGCGAGGAGTTGCGCCTGCTCGACGATGCCGCAGAACGCTTCGAGTTCGATGCCGACGTTCTCCGGGCGGCCACCGAAGCGGCCCTCGGGCTCCCCGACCGCGAGGTGACGATCGAGGTCGGCCCCCGACGCCTCGTCGGTCGCGCGGCGAAGACTCTCTAGAAGCCCTACTCGCTCTTACCCGGGGCGATCAGGAAGTCGGTCTTCGCCGAGTCGGCGAACTTGATCCAGCAGTGGTCCGGGGAGACGCCGGCCACCTCGACCAGGGCCGCTTCGATCCGCCTGGCGATCTCGAGCTTCTGCTCGTCGGAGCGGCCCTCGTACCAGTTGACCTCGACGAAGGGCATGGGGTGGGGCGCCCGCCGCTAGGCGAGCGCCGGCTCCAGTTCGGCCTCGAGCCGACGCTTGGGCATCGCGCCGACGATTTTCTTCGTCATCTGGCCGCCCTTGAAGAGGATCATCGTCGGGATCGAGAGGACTTCGTACTGCGCCGCCGTCTGCTGGTTCTCGTCGACGTTGAGGCTGAGGACCGTCAGGTCCTCGCGCTCGGAGTCGATCTCCTCGAGCACCGGGTGGACGACGCGGCACGGGCCGCACCAAGGGGCCCAGAAGTCGACGAGGACGGCGCCCTCGGCGTCGAGGACGTCGGATTTGAAGGTGGCGTCGGTTACGTCGGCCAGGTTTCCACTCACGGTGATCGCTCTCCCGAGATCGCGTTTAGAGGCTCAATACTTCAAAAAGTATAGCGCCTCCCTGTAAGGGTCCAAAGGGTAGTCGTCACCCAGGCGGCGGGATCCTGACCCCCTCCTCTCTCAAACTCGGGCGCCCGGCGCGCCCGGCTGTCCGAGGTCCCTTTCGCGCCCTCGTTACAAGCCGTTCGGAGGGGGTCAGGATCCCGCCCCGGGCGCGCTCTGGGCTTCGGGCTCTTTGCGCGGGATCTCGCTGGGCTCGACCGGCTGGGCGCGCTCCACGTGGCGGGAGCCGAAGCGCAGCCGCGGCAGCTGGAGGACCGCCTCGGCGACGATCGCGCCGTCCATCTTCGACTCGCCCGCGCGGCGGTCGCGGAAGACGATCGGCACCTCGACCACCTTGAAGCCGAGCTGGATCGCGCGGTAGGTCATCTCGACCTGGAAGGCGTAGCCGCGCACCTCGATCGAGCCGAGATCGATCGCCTCCAGCACCTCGCGCCGGAAGCACTTGAAGCCGCCCGTCAGGTCGCGGATCTCGACCCCGAGGACGAGCCGCGAGTAGGCGCTGCCGCCGCGGCTGATCAGGCGACGCACCGGTCCCCAGTCGCTCACCCCGCCACCGCTGACGTAGCGGGAGCCGATCACCAGGTCGGCCCGCCCGGCGGCGTCGAGCAGCCGCGGCAGGTAGGCGGGGTCGTGGGAGAAGTCGGAGTCCATCTCCAGCACCAGCCCCGCCCCGGAGGCGAGCGCGCGCCGGAAGCCCGCGATGTAGGCGGGACCCAGCCCTTCCTTCTCGCGCCGGTGCAGGACGCTGACGCCGGGGTGGCGCTCGGCGAGCCGGTCGGCGCGCTCGCCGGTGCCGTCGGGCGACCCGTCGTCGACGATCAGGATGTGGGCGTCGGCGGGCAGGTGGGAGCGCACGGCGGCGACGAAGGGTTCGATGTTGGCTGCCTCGTTGTAGGTGGGCAGGACCAGCCAGGCGGGGCCTCGGTTCGGCTCTCTCATGGGAATCGATCGTATTCGTGAGGGATTAATTCGCGACTAAAGCGGTGAGTTCGCAGTCGTCCGCGGATCGCGAGGATTTCTGCCAACGCGACGGCGCTAGGTTTGGGTCGATGACCAACGCCGAGATCGCCGCCGCCCTGGACGAGCTCGGAGTCCTCTACGAGCTCGACGGCGCGGTCAGGTACCGCGTGCTCGCCTACTCGACCGCGGCGAAGGCGATCCGCGAGAGCCCGGTCTCGGTCGAGGAGCTGGCCCGCGCCGGGCGCGCCACCGAGATCCCCGGGGTCGGCAAGACCCTGGCCGAGAAGATCGACGCCCTGCTCGACACCGGTGAGATCCCCGCGGCGGTCAAGCTGAAGGCGAAGTTCCCGCCCACCCTGGTCGAAGTGACGCGGGTCCCCGGGGTCGGGCCGAAGACCGCGCGCCGCCTCTGGGACGAGCTCCAGATCTCCTCGCTGGAGGACCTGAAGAAGGCCGCCGAGGAGGAGAAGATCCGCGGCGTCAAAGGGCTCGGGCCGAAAGCCGAGGAGAACGTCCTGGCGGCGCTCGAGCGCCTCGGCGAGCCGGGGGCGGGGCCGGGCCGGCTCCTGCTCTCGACCGTGCGCCCGATCGCCGAGGAGCTCGCCGCGGCGCTCCGCGAGCACCCCGGCGCGCACCGCGTCGAGGTCGCGGGCTCGGTCCGCCGCTGGGGCGAGACCTGCAAGGACATCGACCTGATCGCGACCGCCGAGCGGCCCAAGGAGCTCGCCGAGCACCTGGCCGGCCACCCACTGATCGCCGCCGCCGGCAAACCGGGCGCCAACGGCCTCCGCGCCCAGACCCACAACGGGGTCTCGGTCGACCTGCGGATCGTCCCGCCCGCCGCCTTCGGCAACCTGCTGCAGCACTTCACCGGCTCCCAGGCCCACAACGTGCAGCTGCGCGAAGACGCGGTGGCGCGCGGCCTCTCGGTCTCCGAGCACGGGATCACCGACACCGAGAGCGGCGGGGCGACCCTCTGCGAGACCGAGCACGAGGTCTACGCGCGGCTCGGCTACGAGTTCATCGAGCCGGAGCTGCGCGAGGGTCGCGGCGAGCTGAAGGCGGCGCGCGAAGGCAAGCTGCCGGCCCTGGTCGAGCTCGGCGACGTGCGCGGCGACCTGCACGCCCACACGACGCTCTCCGACGGCCGCAACACGCTGGCGGAGATGGCGGCGGCCGCCCGCGACCGCGGCTACGCTTATCTGGCGATCACCGACCACTCGGCGAGCCACGGCTTCGGCGACGACGTCCAGCCCGACGCGCTCCGAGAGCGGATCGAGGAGGTGCGCGCCTGGAACGCCGAGCACGGCAGCCGCAGCTTCCGCCTCCTGGTCGGCTCGGAGATCAACATCGGCCTCGACGGCTCGCTCGACTACCCCGACGACCTGGTCGCCGAGCTCGACTGGGTGGTCGCCAGCGTCCACACCTCCTTCAACGTCTCCGAAAAGGACATGACGTCGCGCGTCGTCGCCGCGATCGAAGATCCGAACGTCGACTGCATCGGCCACCTCACCGGTCGCCTGATCGGCCGCCGCGAGCCCTACGCGATCGACGTCGAGGCGGTCGCCGAGGCCGCCGCCCGCGCCGGCACGATGATCGAGATCAACGGCAACCCGAACCGCCGCGACCTCTCCGATCGCCACGCCCGCCTCGCCGCCGACGCCGGGGTCCGCATCGTCCTCAACACCGACGCCCACGGCGTCGACACCCTCGTCAACATGGCCTACGCCGTCGCCACCGCCCGCCGTGCCTGGCTGACCAAGGCCGACATCGCCAACACGCGCCCCTGGTCGCAGTTCAAGAAGCTGCTGAAGGGCTGAGCGTCCGCATTTACCCCGCAAGGATGGGGGGT
>DASZZB010000079.1:0-4113 GCA_035545115.1 Solirubrobacterales bacterium
CTCCGCCCGCTCCCCTCGGACCCGGCCATCTCGGCGGCGGCCACAGCCTGCCAGGGTCGCCGCCGAGATGGCCGCGTGCCTTTCCGTCCCTTCCCGTCCCGTCAAAACGCCCGCGTGCCTTCTACGTCCCTTCGCCGTCCCGTCAGGACGCCCACATCCCTCCGGGCCCCGCCGGAGCACCGCGGGATCGACCTCTACGGCAGCAGCAGGTCGTCCTGCGAGGAGGCCCGGTAGGGGCCGACCTTGAGCGTGGCGGGGGCGCCGCCGATGCCGGTGGCGGCGATCGTGTAGCTGCCGGTCGGCAGGGCGGCGGAGAAGGTGCCGGGGCTGCGCGGCCCGATCTGCGTCGAGGTCGTCGACTTCGGACCGTGGATCTCGAGCCGTGACTTGGCGCCGGTCTGGTTGGCGGTGACGAAGACGACCGCCAGCGGCGCGCGGGTCTTGATCGGCGGCTGCGGGTGGTTCTGGTTCTGCGGCAGCTGCTGGTGCTTTTCCGGGGCCATGCCGATCGTCCCCGGCTGCACGATGACGCCGTCCTTGCCGATCACGACGCTGACCCGGGTCGGGACCGCGGGGCGCTGTTCGTTGGGGTGGCTCTCGGCGCCGCAGCCGCTGCCGACCAACGCCAAGATCAGCGCGACGACCGCGCCGCCCCCCGCGACTCTGGCTCTCCCGGGAACCATCTCGGGCGGAATCTAGCCGAAGGGGAGGGCGACGACCTCGGCCGTAACGCCATCTTCACCTACGGCGAGCTCGCTGCCGGGCTCGGCCTCGCGGCGGAGGATCGCCAGTCCGATCGGCCCGAGGGCGGGGGAGACGACGGTGCCGCCCAGCGTCCCGACCTCCTTGTCGCCGCGCCGCAGCGGCGCGCCCGGGGCGGCGGCGCCGCTCAGGCGCAGGCCGCGCAGATGGCGGTTCGGCTTCCCCTTGTAGTGCAACCGCGCCACCGTCTCCTGGCCGATGTAGCAGCCCTTGGTGAAGCTGACCGCCTGCTCGACGATCCCCGCCTCGGCGGGCATCGTCCCGGTGTCCATCTCGGCGCCGAAGCGGGGGACCCCGGCCTCGACGCGGAGGATCTCGGCCGCCTCGGGCGTGACCTCGACCGCGCCCGCGGCGAGCAAGGCGGTGAGCACCTTGTCGCGGTCGGCGGTGTGGCAGAAGAGGTCGATCCCGCCGCGGGTGCCGACGGCCAGTACCTCGACCCCGCCGACGGTGTTCGTCTCGTTGGCGAATTCGGGCAGCGGTGGGACCGAGGCGATCTCGGCGGCGCGCGGTCCGATCAGCGAGAGGAGCGCGGACTCCGCGGTCACGTCGGCGACAGCGATGTCGCGGCCGATCGAGTACATCGTCAGGTGTCGCAGCGCCTGGTCTTTTGGCGCCGGTTCCATATCGATCTGGATCCTCTCCTCGCCGAAGCGCAACACGCGAAGGTCCGTCTGCATGTGCCCCTTGCGATCGAGTAGTGCCGCGTATTGGCCCTCGCCGACCTGCAAGGCCTCCACATCGTTCGTCAGCTGACCCTGCAGATATTCGGTCGCGTCCGGTCCCGTCACGGCCACGACCCCGCGGTCCCTGACCAGCACCCCGCATTCCTCCCGCAGCTGCCGGTACTGGGCGTCGAGCTCGACGGTAACGCTCATGTCCCAGAGTCTAGAAACCCAGGCCCGCGGGGCGATCGGGATGGCCCCGAACGAACCTCCATGCCGTTCGTGAGAGAGGGGCCATCCCGATCGCCCCCTTTGAATTTAGATATGTCTAAACTCTATTTTTAGACATGTCTAATTCCCAGGCGATAGAGGACTACGCCAAGGCCGTCTACGTGCTGGGACGCGAGCGCGACGCCCGCGTCCCCACCGGCGAGGTGGCCAGCCGCCTCGACGTCACCCCGGCGACGGCGACCGCGATGCTGCAGAAGCTCGCCGAGCTCGGCCTCGCCGACTACGTCGCCTACAAGGGCGTCAGCCTGACCCCCGCCGGCGAGCGGGTGGCCCTGGAGGTGATCCGCCATCACCGTCTGATCGAGGCCTTCCTCGCCGAGGCGCTCGGGATGCCGCGCGATCGCGTCCACGCGGAGGCCGAGATCCTCGAGCACTACATCTCCGAGGACCTCGAGGCGCTGATTGCGGCGAAGCTCGGCGAACCGAGCCACGACCCGCACGGCAACCCGATCCCCGGTCCCGACCTCGCGCCGCCGGAGGCGCAGGCTTGACCTCTCCGGCGGCCCGCTCCGAAGCCGAGCAGGCGCTTCCCGGCGAGGCCGCCGTCGCCCGCGCCGCGCGGCGCTCGCTGGACGGGCACAACCGCGGCCTGTCGCGCATCTGGCCCTTCCTCGGCCCGGCCTTCATCGCCGCCGTCGCCTACATCGACCCCGGCAACTTCGCCACCAACATCAGCGGCGGCGCCAAGTTCGGCTACCTGCTGCTCTGGGTCGTGCTCGCCGCCAACCTGGTCGCGATGCTGGTCCAGGCGCAGTCGGCGAAGCTCGGCATCGCCACCGGCCGCAACCTCGCCGAGCTCTGCCGCGAGCGCTACTCGCGCCGCACCGCGATCGGCCTCTGGCTGCAGGCCGAGGTGGTGGCGATGGCCTGTGACCTGGCCGAGATCGTCGGCGCGGCGCTCGGCCTCAACCTGCTCTTCGGCATCCCCCTGTTCGTCGCCGGGTTGATCGCGGGCGCCGGCACCTTCACCCTGCTCGCCCTGCAGCGGTACGGCTTCCGCCGGCTCGAGGCGGCGATCACGGTGCTGGTCGGGATCGTCGTCGTCTCCTTCGCCTACGAGCTCTTCGACGCCTCGCCCGACGGGGGCGAAGTCGCCCGCCACCTCTTCGTCCCCGGCTTCGGCGGCACCGCGAGCGTGCTGCTGGCGACCGGGATCGTCGGCGCGACCGTGATGCCGCATGTGATCTACCTGCACTCGGCGCTGACCCAGGACCGGATCGTCGGCCGCGACGGGAGCGAGCGCCGCCGCATCCTGCGCTTCGAGAAAGTCGACGTGGTGATCGCCCTGGCGCTGGCCGGGCTGGTCAACCTGGCGATGATGATCGTCGCCGCGGCGCTCTTCCACAACGGCGGGCTGACCGGGATCGAGACGATCGAAGGCGCCTACCAGGCGCTCGGCCGACTCGACTCGCAGCGCGCCGCGACGATCTTCGGCATCGCCCTGCTCGCCTCCGGCTTCGCCTCGTCCTCGGTCGGCACGATGGCCGGCCAGGTGGTGATGCAGGGCTTCATCCACCGCCGCATCCCGCTCTTCCTGCGCCGCGCGATCACGCTGGCGCCGGCGCTGCTGGTGCTGGCGATCGGCGTCAACCCGACCGACGCGCTGGTCGGCTCGCAGGTCGTCCTCTCCTTCGGCATCCCCTTCGCGCTGGTGCCGCTGGTGATGATCGCGGCGAAGCGCGAGGTGATGGGAGAGCTGGTCAACCCGCGTTGGCTGACCGCCCTGGCCGGCGCGATCGCCGCGCTGATCATCGCCCTCAACGTCTTCCTGCTCTACGAGTTCGTCGCCGGCTGAGACCGCCGGCTGTTCCTTATGCGCCGATGAGGCGCATAAGGAACAGCTCCACGGCGGTCGCGGTAGCCTTGGTGGCGATGGCGCTCGCCGACGACTTCCAGCGCATCCTCGAGGCGCTGCCGCCCGACTGGACCGACCTCGAGGTCGACCTGCGGATCGACGACGAGAGCCGCTACATCGACACCGCCGTCTTCCTCAGCCAGGTCAACGCGCAGGTCTACGACCGGCGCGAGTGGCACTGGCGGCTGATCGTCGCCCACAGCTTCGGCCATGCGGCCGCCGCGGAGACGGTCGAGGGCGTGCTGGGGAAGCTCGACGCGGAGGGGATCGGCGGCGCGCTGCGGGTCGCCGAGGTGCGCGAGGGACGCTCCGAGGTCGTGCAGATGTGGGGACGCCCGGAAAGCGTCCGCGAAGAGTTCCGCGAGCGCCGCTCGATCTAGCGTCGGCCGGTCGACCCTCGCCCGCGATGGCCCGCGTCCTCAGCATCGCCACCGACCTGATGCTCGCCAGCCGGGTCGACACCGGCCTGACCGCCGCCGGGCATCACGTGGTGCTGGCGGGGTCGCTGGCCGAGGCGCCCCTCGACCAGGTCGAGCTGAT
>DASZZB010000080.1:0-9380 GCA_035545115.1 Solirubrobacterales bacterium
CTGCGCCGCCGCGGTGACGATGGCGACGGTTTTCCCGTACTCGGGTTTCTCCGTCCCCTCCATGATCCCCGGGTGCTCGCGGAACTGTTTTCGCACCTCCTCGACCACCTGGCCGCCGGCTCGGCCGACCGCCTCGATCGCGAAGGCGGCGAAGAGGTAGACCATCATCCCGCCGATGATCAGCCCGATCAGCACGTCGGGGCTGGTCAGGTGGAACAACGAGTTGATGTCGTACCCGCGCGGCGCCTGGCCTTCGAGTTCGCTGCGGAAGGCGGCGAAGAGAACAAGCGCGGCGAGCGCCGCCGAGCCGATCGCGTAGCCCTTGGTCACCGCCTTGGTGGTGTTGCCGACCGCGTCCAGCGGGTCGGTGACGTTGCGCACGTCGTCCGGCAGCTCCGCCATCTCGGCGATGCCACCCGCGTTGTCGGTGATCGGCCCGAAGGCGTCGAGCGCCACGATCAGACCGCAGAGCGAGAGCTGCGCGACCACCGCGATGCCGATCCCGTAGATGCCCGCCAGCTGGTTGGCGGCGAGGATCGCCAGGGCGATCACCAGGGCCGGCGCCGCGGTCGACTGGAAGCCCTGGGCGAGGCCGGCGATGATGTTCGTCGCGTGCCCGGTCTCCGATGCCTCGGCGATCATCTTCACCGGTCGGAAGCGGGTCGACGTATAAAATTCGGTGATCCCGAAGAGCAGCGCGGTGACGGCGACCCCGATCACGGCGCAGAGCCAGAGATCGGTGACGCTCACCGACTTCGCGGCCGCGTTGGCGAATCCGACCCGCAGCGGGTCGCTCATCATCCAGTCGGTGATCGGGTAGAACGCCGCGATCGAGAGCACGCCGGAGATCAGCAGCCCGCGGTAGAGCGCGCCCTCGACCCTGTCGCTGGTCGTGCGCACGGTCAGCGCGCCGATGATCGAGGCGATGATCGCGATCCCGCCGAGGACGATCGGGTAGATCGCGACCTCGCGGGCGTATTCGGGGTTGAAGGTGAGGACGCCGAGCAGCATCACGGCGACCGAGGTGACCGCGTAGGTCTCGAACAGGTCGGCGGCCATGCCGGCGCAGTCGCCGACGTTGTCGCCGACGTTGTCGGCGATCACCGCCGGGTTGCGCGGATCGTCCTCGGGGATCCCCGCCTCGACCTTGCCGACCAGGTCGGCGCCGACGTCGGCGGCCTTGGTGAAGATGCCGCCGCCGAGCCGGGCGAAGACGGAGATCAGCGAGCCGCCGAAGCCGAGCCCGATCAGCGCGTCGACCGCCTCCTTGTCGGTGGAGCCGGTGATGATCAGGATCCCGTAGTAGCCGGCGACGCCGAGCAGCGCCAGGCCGACCACCAGGAGGCCGGTGACCGAGCCGCCTTTGAAGGCGACGTCGAGGGCGGGCGGCACGCCGCCGCGGGCGGCCTCGGCCACGCGCGCGTTGGCGCGGACCGAGACGTTCATCCCGATGAAGCCGGTGGCGCCCGAGAGCGCCGCCCCGATCAGGAAGCCGATCGCCGTCTTGTAGTCCTGCAGGATCAGCAGCAGGATCGCGATCGGCACCGCGACCGCGGCGATGATCGTGTACTGCCGGGTCAGATATGCCTGCGCGCCTTCCTGCACCGCGCCCGAGATCTCCCGCATGCGCTCGTTGCCCGACGATTTGGACAGCAGGCGCTGGGTGATCAGAAGTCCGTACGCAACAGCGGCCCCGGCACAAACGAGTGCGACGACCACACCGTATTCGCTCAAAAAGCTGGTCAAGTCAGTTCCTCCGGTGGATTTGCCCGGCGGCAGCCTATATGAGCGGTCGGAAGCGCGAGTACGTGCGCGCCGTCTCCTCGACCGCGGCCCTGTAGACGTCCTCCAGCCGCGTGCCCGCCGCGTGCGCGGCGCGCGCCCGCTCGGCGCCGTTGCGCTCGGGCAGGGCGATGTCGATCCCGAGGCCCTCGCGGGCGGGCTCGGTCCAGGCCAGCAGCCGCTCGAAGACGACCCGCGTCTCGACCTCCTCGCCGACCCGGAAGTCGACCATCCTGCCGCCCGCCCCGTGGCGGATCGCCCGCCAGAGGTTCTCCTCGATCTCGCGATCGGCGAGCGGCGCCCATCCCTCCGTCCCCCGCTCGTCGAGGTCGAGCGCCGTCTGGGCGACGCAGGCGACGATCAGCCCGGCCAGCGCCGTCGCCTCATCGCCGCGCGTCTGCGCGTCGCAGATCCGCACCTCGACCGTGCCGAAGCTGTGGTGCGGCCGCACGCTCCACCAGAGCTGGGTCGACTCGACCACCGAGCCGGTCCGCCGCAGCAGCTCGACGAAGCTCGCGTAGGCGTCCCAGTCGACGAACGGCGAGGGCACGCCGCAGCGCGGGAACGTGCGGGTGAAGATCTCCGAGCGCACCGACGCCAGGCCGGTGTCGCGGCGGTCGAGGAAGGGCGAGTTGGCGGAGGCGGCGAGCAGGGCCGGCAACAGCTCCCGCACCCGGTCGCAGACGGCGATCGCCCGGTCCGCCCCGCGCACCCCGACGTGGACGTGCAGGCTCCAGGTGTTGTTGCGCTGGGCGACGTAGCCGAGTTCCTCGCGCAGCCGGTTGTAGTGGGGCGTGTCGATGATCCGCTGCTCGAGGTAGTCGGCCCAGGGATGGGTCCCCATCGCCCCCAGCGCCAGCCCCATCCGGTCGACCAGCGCGAAGAGCCGGTCGCGGCGCTCCTGCTGGGCGGCGACCGCGGCGGCGAACGTCTCCCCCCGCCCCGAGCGGATCTCGATCTCGGAGGCGATCAGCTCCCCCGCCGCCGCCTCGGCCAGCACCTCGTCCTCGTCGCAGGCCGCCCTCAGGTCCTCGTAGCGGTGCGCCGGCGAGAGCGTCTCCGGGTCGAGGATCGCGAACTCCTCCTCCAGCCCGACGGTGAAGTCGGTGGAGTCCTCGAACCGCTCGCGAGCGCCGTCGAGATCGAGCGTCAAGGGATTCGGGAGGCCGGGCTCAGGCCAGGTAGAAGTAGAGCGCGTAGAGCAGGTCGACGGCCGGGCTCGAAGTGTGGACGGTGACCTCCGGCGGCACCTGCAGGAGCTGCTCGGAGTAGTTGAAGATGATCTTCACGCCCGCCGCGACGAGCCGGTCGGCGACCCCTTGGGCGGCGGCGGCGGGCACCGCCAGCACCCCGACCACGACCTCCTCGGCGGCGACCACCTCGGCGAGGTCGTCGCCCAGCGCCCGCACCGTGACGTCGCCGATCTCTGTCCCCACCTTCTCCTCGTCGACGTCGAAGACCGCCACCACCTGGAAGCCATGGTCGGCGAAGATCGCCGAGGAGGCGATCGCCTGGCCGAGATGCCCGGCGCCGAAGAGGGCGATGTTGTGCTGGCCCGAGGTGCGGAGGATCTTGCGGATCTCCGAGACCAGCGAGTCGACGTTGTAGCCGACCCCGCGCTTGCCGAACTTGCCGAAGCCGGAGAGGTCGCGGCGGATCTGGGTCGGATTGATGTGGGTGTACTCGGAGAGCTCCTGCGAGGAGATCGTCTCGCGGCCCATCTTGCGCGCCTGGGTCAGCACCTGCAGGTAGCGCGAGAGGCGCGCCGCGACCCCGAGCGAGAGGCGCTCGCCTTCGACCGGCAGCCCCGCCGCCTCGATCTCCAGGGTCACGTCCGCCATGCCCCCACAGTATCGAGCCTGGCCCGCACGCCCGGCTCGTCGAAGACCAGCTCGGAGGCGACGATCCCGTCGATCTCCACAACCGGGATCCGCTCGAGATGGCGACGCAGCAGGAGCTCGTCGCTCTCGATGTCGACCTCGTGCAGCTCGAAGCGGTACCCCTCGCCGTGCAGGGCGACCAGCGCCCCGATCGCCTCCTCGCAGAGATGGCAGCCGGGCCGCGAATAGACGACCACCGTCGCCGTCTCGCTTTCGCCGGCGTCCCTCATGACCCCAGGTGTTGATGGGCCGAAAAGTCCTCTATATCAGGACTTTTCGGCCCGTCAACACCGGCGGCCGGGCGTTCGCCGGTGGCGAAGGCGTCGTAGCCGAGGTAGTCGGGATACGGCACGGGCTCCGACCAGCGGGCGGCGGAGCCGATCATCGCCGCGTTGTCGGTGCAGAGGGAGATCGGGACCAGCTTCAGCCTCGCCCCCTGGCGCTCGCAGAGCTCGGCGACCGCCTCGCGCAGCGGCCCGTTGGCGGCGACGCCGCCACCCAGCGCCACCGCCTCCCAGCGGCCCTTCTTGAGCGCGCGGCGGAGCTTCGCGACGAGCTGGTCGACCACCGCCTTCTGGAAGGAGGCGGCGAGGTCGGCGCGATGCTCCTCGACCCCCTCGGGGCCGAGCTCGCGACAGCGGTAGACGAGCGCCGTCTTCAGCCCCGAGAAGGAGAAGTCGAGACCGGGGTCGCGCGACATCGCGACCGGCATCTCGAAGGCCTCCGGATCGCCGCGCTCGGCCTCCTTCTGGATCGCCGGACCGCCCGGATAGCCGAGCCCGAGCAGGCGCGCCGACTTGTCGAAAGCCTCGCCGGCGGCGTCGTCGAGGGTCTGGCCCAGCACCTCGTGGCCGGCGTTGTCGCGGACCGCGGCGAGCAGCGTGTGGCCGCCGGAGGCGACCAGGCAGAGGAAGGGCGGCTCGAGCGGCTCCGGCTCGAGGAAGTTGGCGGCCACGTGGCCCTGCAGGTGGTCGACCGGGATCAGCGGCAGCCGCCGCGCCGCGGCGATCGCCTTCGCGGTCGAGACGCCGACCAGGAGGGCGCCGATCAGCCCCGGTCCGGCGGTCACGGCGAGCGCCTCGACGTCGTCGAGCGTCACCCCGGCCTCGCCCAGCGCCGCCTCGACCACCGGGGCGACCAGCTCGAGGTGGTGGCGGGCCGCGACCTCCGGGACGACGCCGCCGAAGCCCGCGTGGGCGGCGGCCTGCGAGGAGATCACGTTGGCGAGGATCCGCCCGCCGTCGAGCACGGCGGCGCAGGTGTCGTCACAGGAGGTCTCGATCGCGAGGATCACGGTGCTCCCCGGTCCCTCAGTCCATCCACATGATCAGCGCGTCCTCGCCGTTGTCGTGGTAATAGCGGGGACGGACGCCGGCCGGGCGGAAGCCGAAGTGTTCGTACATGCCGATCGCGCGATGGTTGGAGACGCGCACCTCGAGCGTGAAGGGCAGCTTGCCGCGGCCCTCCTCGAAGAGCCGCCGCAGGAGCGCCCCGGCGACGCCCTCGGTGCGGTGGTCGGGCGAGACGGCGACGTTCATCAGGTGCCAGACCTGGTCGTAGCGCGAGCAGACGACGTAGCCGGCGAGCTCCTCGTGGCGGGTGGCGGCGAGGCAGATGCCGGAGGGCTTGGAGAGCTCGAGCACGAACATCGCCAGCGACCAGGGGGTCGGGAAGGAGCGCCGCTCGATCGAGATCACGTTCGGCAGGTCGCTGTAGGCGAGCCGGCGCACCCCGAGCGCGTCCCGGGACCGGCGGTCAGTCTGCTCTCTGGAAAGAATCTCGCTCACGCCAACGCTCTGCGTCCGGGGGTCGGAGGTAGATCGGTTCGAGCGACCCGGAGCCCTTCCCCGCGGCCGCCAGGGCGCAGACGTGGCGCGCGGCGACCCGGTGGACGGGATCGGCGTCGTCCGGGATGCGGATGCCGCCGGCTCCTTCCAACTCGTCACGAAATCGTATCGCCCCCGAACCGGCGACCGAGGGGGGGTCGGACCCCGCGCCGAGGCGCTCGGCGAGCTCCTCCGGGCGCATCACGGCAGGCTCCCGACGGGTCTCGCCGCCGGCTCCGTAGAGGGCGACGAAGACCTCACCCCGGTACCCGTCGAGGACGGCGAGCCGCTCCCCCGTCGCGCCCGCGGCGGCGATCCCGGCGCCCAGCGCGTCGAGGGTCGAGACACCACGCGCGGGCACCCCGAGGCCGGCGGTCAGCCCCCTGGCGGTGGCGATCCCGACCCGCAGGCCGGTGAACGAGCCGGGCCCGAGCCCGACCGCGATCAGGTCGACCGCCGCCCAGCCGCCCGCCGCCTCGGCACAGCGCTCGACCTCGGCCAGCAGCCCGGTCGCGTGGCGCGGTCGGCCCCGCTCGGAGAGCCCGAGCTGCGCCTCGGCGAGGACCTCGCCGTCGCGCCAGGCGCAGGCGGCGGTGTCAGGGGTCGCGGTGTCGAAGCCGACGACGACCAAGAGGCTCGTCCGCCTCGGGCCCTACTTCACGCGAAAGACGGTGGTCCCGACTTTCTTGCCCTTGACGAACCAGGAGACTTCGTGACGGCCGACGCTCGTCGAGGTGATCTTGTTGACGTAGAGCGTGCCTTGTTCGGCTTCCTGCGGAGTTTCGGTGCAAAGGTGTTCCCTTTTGGGGAACTTGACGCAGACCGTGTATTTGACGTCCGCCTTCAGGCTTTTGAAGAAGGCGCCCTTCTTGCTGCCGACCGGGCAGACATGGGCGGGCTTCGCGTTCTTGGAGAGGCCACAGGCGACGTAGTGCCGGTAGGCCACGCCGCCGCTCCCGCGCGAGGGAGGCGTCGCCGAAGAAGGACTGACGCCGATCAGCAACCCGGTCACCAAGGCGGCCAGTGCCAACGCCGACAGCATTCCCTTCTTCATCCGCAAAACCTCCTGATTCGATTCGATCGCGCGCCTGGGCGCCTTCGCTTCCCTAACCCGTTCAGCATACGAATGGAGCGGCGGCGCCGGTCAGGCGTCGGCGTCGATGATCTCGATCGTGCGGCGCTCCTCGCCGGCGTGCTCGAGGCGGACCTCGACCGCGGGCCTGCCGAGCCGGTCGACTCCGACCGCCGGCCACTCGACGAAGGCGACGCCGTCGCCGCCGAGGTAATCGTCGAGCAGCGCCGGATCCTCACCCTCGAGGTCGGCGAGGCGGTAGAGGTCGAGGTGGGAGATCGGCAGCCTGCCGCCGCCGTAGCGTCGACCGATCGTGAAGGTCGGCGAGGTGACCGGCTCGACCACGCCGAGGGCGCGGGCGGCGCCCCGGATCAAGGTCGTCTTCCCCGCCCCGACCTCGCCGGAGACGACGACCACGTCGCCCGGCGCGAGCCGGCCGGCGAGCCGCGCGCCGATCGCTTCGGTCTCCGCCGCGGAGCGCGTTTCGGTGTGCCGCGCGTCCATCAGGAGGCGCTGTCGCCGAAGAAGCCGAGCTGGTCGGCGGGCGGCGGGTCGCTCGCCATCTCCTCGCGAGCTTCCTCCTCGGCGATCTCCGCCGCGCTCGGCAGCGGTGCCGGGAGCGCCCGTTCGAGCAGCGCCGGGATCGTCGCGAAGTCCCCGCGCAGCTGCTCCTTGACCGCGGGCGTGCGCAGCGCCGCCGCCGGGTGGAAGAGCGGCAGCAGGTAGACGGTGCGGCCGCCGAGCTCGTGGACCTGCGGCGTGCCGCGCACCCTGGTGATCCCGGTCGGGCTGCCGGTGAGGAGCTTGGTCGCGAAGTTGCCCAGCGTGCAGACGACGCGCGGCTCGATCAGCCGCACCTGCTCCCAGAGATAGGGCTCGCAGGCGGAGATCTCGGTCGGCAGCGGGTCGCGGTTGTTCGGCGGGCGCGACTTCAGCACGTTGCAGATGAAGACGTCCTCGCGTGAGAGCCCGATCTCGACCAGCAGCTCGTTCAGCAGCTGCCCGGCGCGGCCGACGAAGGGAAGCCCCTGGCGGTCCTCTTCGGCCCCCGGCGCCTCGCCGACGAACATCAGGTCGGCGTCGGCGTTCCCGGCCCCGAAGACCGCCTTGGTCCGCGTCTCGTGCAGCGGGCACCTCGTGCAGGTCGAGACCTCCTTGTAGAGGGCGACAAGCCGCTCGCGGCGCTCCGCCGCGTCGACCGCGCTCACGGCCTCTCCCCCGCCGCCCGCCGCTTGCGCGACTCGCTCAGCCGGTCTTGGCGGGCGGCCTCGCGCTCACTCCGGCGCGATTCATCGGCGCGGACCCGCGCCCCGCGCGGCTGTCGGCCCGGCGGCGAGACGGCCGACAGCAGTCGGCGCGTCCGCTCCGAGCCGCACTCCGGGCAGGGCGCCGCCGCGGCCGAGGCGGAGACCAGCTCCTCGAAGCACGTCCCGCACCTCTCGCACTCGAACTCATAGATCGGCACCCGCCGATCTTAGGACGCCGAGGCGCGACCTCATGACGCGACGGGCGGCTCCTCGTCGAGCTCGATCGAAGGCGCCGCCTCGGGGGTCTCGAAGAAGGCGAGCACCGAGAGGGCCGAGATGCCGGGGTCGTCGGGATCCTCGCCGAGCCGTGTGGCACTGGCCATCTGGATCTCGTAGACGCGCTCGTAAAGCTCCATGTAGGCCTTCTCCAATTCCAGCCAGCCCTGCTCGTCGACCCGCAGTGGGACCCGACTGAGATGGTGCTCGGGCCGCTCGACCAAGGTGCCGGCCTCCAACGCGGTGGTCGCGTTGGCGGTGATCAGCGACCAGATGGTGCGGGCGAAGCTGAGCCGCTTGTCGATCGACAGCGCCGCTTCCTCCTCGGTCGAGGTGACCGGTCGGACGGTGGCGCGATAGAAGTGCTCGACCGCGCCCCGCACCGGGCGCTGGCCGACTTCCTCGACCAAACCCGCTTCTGCCAGCGCGTTGACGTGGTAACCGACGCTGCTCACCCCGAGCCCGAGCTGTCGAGCGATTTCGGCGGGACTTGCCACTCGGTCGGCGAGAATTGAGAGGCAGTGGCACCGCAAGGGATGCGCCACCGCTGCACCTAAGGTCGCGTCGGGAGTCCTGCGTGTGGCTGCCGTGGCCAATTTACTCCTCCTCCTCAAACTAGTTGAACAGCGCGGATCGTAAATGATTTTCTGACCGATCGAGCGACTTTATACCTGGATCAACTCGACCAATGGAATCTCACAGACCACCGATGCGGTCGGTGCTGTGCACATTGGGAGCTTGTAGACCGCGAGGGGGGTGAGCATGCAGATCCAGCACGAGGCCAGCACGATTCCGATGGTTTCGCTCTCGAAGTCCTCCTGAGCCACCGGGTGCGCCTGTCCCGCCGCCCCCCGGGACCGGCGCACCCTTAATGTTTGGACACGCCGTACAAGGGGAACTAGGCTCATTCCACGACCCGGCCAGTCCTGGCATGACCAAAGGAAGTCCCTTGTTTTATTGCGAGCGATGTGAGAGCGAGTACAACGCCACCATCGCAGCCGCCTCCGGCGACTGCCCCCGTTGCGAGAAGAACGAGGGCGTCAGCGCGCCCTTGCGCTTCCGGCTCTTCGAGCCCTCGGCGTTGAAGGTGGCCGGCTTTGCCCCCGCCGGCACAGCCGTCCCGGTGCCGCAGGGACGTTCCGCGAAGTAGCGAGCTCCCCCCGTCCCTGCGGTCCGCTCCGACGCGGGTCGACCGCCGGAGCCAGATGATCGGCCCATGAAGGGGCGCGCAGGGTGCGCGGCCGTCGCGGATGTCCGAGGTGCGTCCCGGGCGTCTCGTGGCGGCCCGGGCAGGCTG
>DASZZB010000081.1:0-3325 GCA_035545115.1 Solirubrobacterales bacterium
CGCTTCTACCACCACGAGTCGTGCGGCAAGTGCACCCCCTGCCGCGAGGGGACGAACTGGACGGTGAAGATGCTGGAGCGGGTCGTCCGCGGCGAGGCGACGCCGATGGACCTCGACATCATCAGCTCGGTCCAGGAGAACATCATGGGCCACTGCCTCTGCGTGCTCGGCGACTCGATGGCGATGCCGGTGTCGGCGATGGTCCGCAAGTTCCGCGGCGAGTTCGAGGCGGTGATGGCCGAAGCGGCCGAAGGCATCGACCCGCACGTCGTCGTCGACGCGGCGCCCGAGACGCTGGGGGCGGCGACGTGAGCCCCGAGCGCAAAGAGGTGACGCTGACGATCGACGGCCGCGAGGTGACCGCGGTCGAGGGCGAGATGCTGCACGACGCGGCCCGCGAGGGCGACGTCGAGATCCCGGTCTTCTGTTACGAGCCGAAACTGGGCGCGCCGGTCGGCGCCTGCCGGATGTGCCTGGTCGAGATCGAGGGGATCCCCAAACTGCAGACCTCCTGCTCGACCCCGGTCCGCGACGGGATGGTCGTCCACACCCGCACCGACCAGGTGAAGAAGGCCCAGAACGCGGTGGTCGAGTTCCTGCTCGTCAACCACCCGCTCGACTGCCCGGTCTGCGACAAAGGCGGCGAGTGCCCGCTGCAGGACATCACCCAGGGCTGGGGCCCGGGCAAGTCGCGGGTGATCGACGAAAAGCGCCACTTCGAGAAGCCGATCGAACTCTCGCCGCTGGTCGCGATCGACCGCGAGCGCTGCATCCTCTGCTACCGCTGCGTGCGCTTCAGCCAGGAGGTCTCCGAGGACGCCCAGCTGCAACTGCTCGACCGCGGCGACCGCACCTACGTCGGCACCTTCGACGACCGCCCCTACGTCTCGCCCTTCCACGGCAACATCACCGACCTCTGCCCGGTCGGGGCGCTGACCAACTACACCTACCGCTTCCGCGCCCGGCCCTGGGACATCGAGCAGGCGGGCTCGGTCTGCACGCTCTGCCCGAGCCAGTGCAACGTCAGCTTCACGGTCCGCGACGAGAAGGTGAAACGGGTGATCGCCCGCGACAACCCCGGCGTCGACGACGGCTGGCTCTGCGACCGCGGGCGTTATGGGTTCGAGATGTTCAGCGCCGAGGAGCGGGTGACCGAGCCGCGTCTCAAAGGCGGGAACAAGGTCGACCACGAGACCGCGATCGCGCGCGCCGCCGAGGGCCTGCGGGCGCGGGACGGGCGCGTCGCGGCGATCGTCGGCGACGCCTCCAACGAGGAGGGCTTCCTGATCGGAGAGATCGTCCGGGCCGGCCTCCACTCGCGCGACATCGACTCGCGCCCGGCCGACGGCCCGGGCATCGGCACGATCCTCGACCTCGACCGGCCGGACCGCCAGGCCAAGGTCACCGACATCGACGAGGCCGACGTGATCCTGGTGCTGGGGACCGACCCGATGCAGTCCTCGCCGATCCTCGACCTGCGGATCCGCAAGGCGATCCGCCGCAACGGCGCGCGGCTGGCGGTGGCGACCGAGCGGCCGACCGCCCTCGACGGCGGCGCCGAGGCGATCGCCCGTTACGCGCCCGGCCAGGCCGCCTACTTCGTCGGCGAGCTGAGCGCGGCGCTCGGCGGCGCCGACAACGTCGCGACGCCGCTGGCGGAGAGCCTGCGCGAGGCCGCCAAGGTGGTCGTCGTCTGGGGCGAGCGCATCGGCGCCGACGGCGCCGCCGCCCTTCTCAACCTCGCCGACGCCCTGAGTCCCGATGTTGATGGGCCGAAAAGTCCTGATATAGAGGACTTTTCGGCCCATCAACCCAGGACGGCGGGGCTGTTGGAAGTGCCCGACACGACCAACGCGCGGGGGCTGCGTGAGGCGGGGGTGTTGCCGGACGGGGGGCCCGGGCTGGCGGCGATCGCCGGGGGTGGGCGCTCGACCGAGGGGATCCGGCAGGCGCTGATCGACGGGGAGCTCGACGGGCTCGTCCTGGTCGGGGTCGACCCGCTGCGCGACTTCGCCGATACCACCGCCTGGGAGGAGGCGATCAACGCGGCCGAGTTCGTCGTCTGCTTCTCGACCTTCGCCACCGCGACCGCCGCCAAGGCCGACGTCCTCTTCCCGCTCGAGACCCACGCCGAGAAAGACGGCACCGTCACCCACCCCGACGGCCGCCTCCAGCGCGTCCGCCCGGCGGCCGGCCGTCCCGGCGACATCCGCCCCGGCTGGCAGACCCTGGCCGCCCTGTCGAAGGCGATCGGCCACGACACCGGCGTCACGTCCCAACCCACCGCCTTCGCCGCTCTCACCGAGGCGGTCCCGTTCTACGGCTCGATCACCGACGAGGCGATCGGCGGCCGCGGCATCCGCTGGCAGGAGACCGACAGCGCCTCAGCATTCCCCGGCGGCACGGGATCCCAGCAGCCAACCGCCAGCCTGGGCCGCGACCCGATGAAGGACGACGCGGATCCCACCGGCGGCGAGCTTCATCCGCCGTCAGCCGCCTACGCCACGGGCCAGGCCCCCGGCGCCGGCGCTGACTCGCCGGACACTCAGCGCGAACGCGCGTCCGCCGAGGCAGTGCCGGTGACGGGGGCCCTCCCGGAGCTCCTTCTAGGCACCTACCGCGACCTCTGGGCCGGCCCGATCACCGAGCTCAACCCGCCGCTGAAGTTTCTCAAGCCGTCCCAACGCCTCGAGCTCAGCCCCGAGGACGCCGAGCGCCTCTCCCTCGCCTCCGGCGACCAGGTCCGTGTCACCCAGGGCGCCAAGTCCCTCGAGGCCACGGTCGCGGTCAAGGAACGGGTCCCCGAGGGCGTCTGCTTCCTCGCCGAGGGCGTCGCCCCGGCCAACGCCAACGCGCTCCTGAACGGCCACCGGGTGAGCGTCCGGATCGAGAAGCTCAGCGAGGTCCCGGCGTGACCCACCTCGTCCTCGCGGACACGCAGTTCGCCGAATCGATCTGGATCATGATCGCCAAGACGATCGTGATCTTCGCGGTGATCTTCGCGATCCTGCCGATCCTCACCGTGGTCGAGCGGAAACTGATCGGCCGCTTCCAGCACCGTTACGGTCCCAACCGGGTCGGCCCCTTCGGCCTCCTGCAGCCGCTCGCCGACGTCGGCAAGCTGATCTCCAAGGAGTCGTTCCGCCCCGAAAACGCGATCTCGACCCTGTTCGTCCTGGGGCCGCTGCTGCCGGTCCTCTCCGGCGTCCTCGCCCTCGCGATCATCCCCTGGGGCGACGTCAAGAACGGCGTCGGCTTCTACGGCATCGACGTCCCGATCGGCATCCTCTACTTCTTCGCCGTCGGCTCGATCGCCTTCTACGGC
>DASZZB010000082.1:0-13901 GCA_035545115.1 Solirubrobacterales bacterium
AGGTTGTCCTGGTACTCGGAGTGGATCGACCACTTCGAGTGCGGGGTCAGGTAGCGCAGGGTGAGCTCGCGCGGCGCCGCGCCGTCGCCCTGCTCCCGCTGGTCGCCGAAGATCGCCCGGTGGTGTAACGGCGGCCGGTAGACCGGCAACCCCTCGCCCAGCTCCAGCATCCAGGCGTGGTCGAGGTAGAGGTGCATGCGGCCGGAGAGCGTGTGCCACGGCTTCTCGCGCTCGACGTTGGCGGTGAACGGCGCGTAGCGACGGCCGTGGGCCTCGATCCCAGACCACTCCGGGGAGGTGATCACCGTGCGTGGCTGCACCTGCGCATCGGCGAGGGTGATGCGGTCGCCGGCGCGGACCGCGGCGAGATCGGCGAGCTCGACCCCGGTGGTCTCCTCGAGCGAGCGGAACCCCTCCACCGCGAGCCGTCCGTTGGTCGTTCCGGAAAGGGCCAGGATCGCCTCGCAGGCCTCCTCGACCCGCTCCAGCGAGGGGCGGCCGTCGGCGACCCCGCCGCGCACGGTGCCGTTCTTCGCTGCCAGCTCGGCGACCTCGCGGTCGGCCACCCAGCTCGCTCCCTTGACCGCGGTCCCTTTCTCCTCGACCAGCGGCCCGAGCGCCCGCCAGCGCTCGAAGGTACCCGGGTAGTCGCGCTCGAGCACGATCAGCTTCGGCATCGTCTTGCCGGGGACCGGCTCGCACTCCCCCGCCCGCCAGTCGCGCACCTCGCCGAACGGCTGGGCGATCTCGTCGGGGGTGTCGTGCAGGAGCGGCGCGGCGAGCAGGTCGCGGCGCACGCCGAGGTGCTTCGCGGCGAGCTCCGAGAAGCGGGCGGCGATCCGACCGAAGGCGTCCCAGTCGGTCTTCGCCTCCCAGGGCGGCGGCACCGCCTGGTTGAAGGTGTGGACGAAGGGGTGCAGGTCGGTGCTCGAGAGGTCGACCTTCTCGTACCAGGTGGCGGCGGGCAGGACGATGTCGGAGAAGAGCGCGTTGCTGGTCATCCGGAAGTCGATCGTGGTGAGCAGGTCGAGCTTGGCCTCGCCGTCGTCCTCACGCCAGGTGACCTCGCGAGGACGCAGATCCGGCGGCGACTCCGCGGCGCGCACGGCGCTGTCGGGGACGCCGAGCAGGTGCTTGAGGAAGTACTCGTGGCCCTTGCCGGAGGAGCCGAGCAGGTTCGAGCGCCAGACCGTCATCACCTTGGGCCCGTTGCCCGGCGCGTCGGGGTCCTCGCAGGCGAAGCGCAGCCGCCCGGCACGCAGCTCGGCGACGACGTGCTCGGCCGGATCGACCCCCGCCGCCTCGGCCTCCTCGACCAGGTCCAGGCTGGAGCGGTCGAAGCTCGGGTAGGACGGGAGCCAGCCGAGCCGCGCGCCGAGCGCGTTGACGTCGGCGACGTGGCGACCCGCCAGGAGGCCGCGCCCGAGCGGCGAGGCGAGGTCCTCGGGACGGTGGCGCTCGTACCGCCACTGGCCGGTCGCGAGATAGAAGAACGGCGTCCCCGACTGGTGGCGCGGCGGCCGCGTCCAGTCGAGCGCGAACGCGACGGTCTGCCAGCCGGCCAGCGGACGTACCTTCTCCTGGCCGACGTAGTGGGCCCAGCCGCCGCCGTTGACGCCCTCGCAGCCGCACAGCTGGACCAGCGCGAGGAAGGTTCGGTAGACCTGATCGGAGTGGAACCAGTGGTTGGTTCCGGCGCCCATCGCGATCATCGAGCGCCCCTCGGTCACCTCGGCGTTGCGGGCGAACTCGCGCGCCACCCGCGCCACCAGCTTCGCGTCCACGCCGGTGATCGGCTCCTGCCAGGCGGGGGTGCAGGGCGCCGGGTCGCCGTAGCTCGCGGGCCACTCCCCCGGCAGCTCATCGCGACCCACCCCGTAGTGGGCGAGGGTGAGGTCGAGCACGGTGGTGACGAGGTGACCGCCGACCCGCATCACCGGCACTCCGCGCCGCACCGCGTCGCCGCCTTCGGTCTCGCCGACATCGAAGCGCGGCAGGTCCACCTCCACCGTCTCGTCGGCGCGGTCGATCAGGCTCAGCAGCGGCTCGACCCCGTCCAGCCTCAGGTTCCAGCGGCCCGGCTCGCCGTAACGGTGGCCGACCGAGCCGTTCGGAACCGCCGGCGCGCCGTCACGGCCGTCGATCAGCACCGGCTTCCACTCGGCGTTCTCCGGCTCGCCCCCGTCGCCGTCGAGGTCGGAGGCGCGCAGCAGCCGGTCGGGGACGTAGGCGCCACCCTGCTCGCGTAGCGTCACCAGCAGCGGCAGGTCGGTGAAGCGACGCGCGTAGTCGGCGAAGTAGGGGGCCTGCCGCTCGACGTAGAACTCCTTCAGGATCACGTGGCCCATCGCCATCGCCAGGGCGCCGTCGGAGCCCGGCTCGGCGGCCAGCCAGTGGTCGGCGAACTTGGTGTGCTCGGCGTAGTCGGGCGAGACGACCACCACCTTCTGGCCGCGATAGCGGGCCTCGACCATGAAGTGGGCGTCGGGGGTGCGGGTGGTCGGCAGATTGGTCCCCCAGATCAACAGGTAGCCGGCGTTCCACCAATCGCCCGACTCCGGCACGTCGGTCTGGTCGCCGAACGACTGCGGCGAGGAGGGCGGCAGGTCGGCGTACCAGTCGTAGAAGGAGAGGACGACGCCGCCGATCAGCGAGAGGAAGCGGGAGCCGGCGGCGTAGGAGGCCATCGACATCGCCGGGATCGGCGAGAAGCCGACGACGCGGTCGGGCCCGTGCGCCTTGATCGTGTGGACGTGGGCGGCGGCGATCATCTCCACCGCGTCCGCCCAGGAGGCGCGGACGAAGCCACCCTTGCCCCGCTGCCGCTGGTAGGTATGGCGGCGCTCGGGGTCGGAGACGATCTCCGCCCAGGCATCGACCGGGTCGCCGAGCCGCTCGCGCGCCTCCCGGAACATCTCCAGCAGCGAGCCGCGCACGTAGGGGTACTTGACCCGCAGCGGCGAGTACGTGTACCAGGAGAAGGAGGCGCCGCGGGGGCAGCCGCGTGGCTCATAGTCGGGCATGTCGGCCCCCGGCGAGGGGTAGTCGACGGCCTGCGACTCCCAGGTGATCAGCCCGTCCTTGACGTAGACGTTCCAGGAGCAGGAGCCGGTGCAGTTGACGCCGTGGGTCGAGCGGACGACCTTGTCGTGCGCCCAGCGGCCGCGGTAGGAACGCTCCCAATCGCGGTCCTTGGCGACGAGCTGGCTCCAGCGCTCCTCGGAGATCGGCCCCCGCCGCAGAAGGCGGTGCGCCTCGAGGAGCGGATTGGAGCGATCCGACAAGGCACTCAAGTCCTACCACAGGGCGAGCGGGTCGGGAACATTTATTCACCGCGGGTGGAACAAAGGCGGGCGGCGGGTAGGATGGGCGCGCCAAGGCCTGGCGCGAGGGCGCCGGACGACGGGAAGGAGAGACCTTGCGGAGTTGGAATCTGAACGGTCTGGAGCTGAAGCCGCGACTGCCGGAGATCCTCTCTTCGAGCGAGGACGCGCGGGCGATCGCGCTCGACC
Organism: Solirubrobacterales bacterium; assembly: GCA_035545115.1. Lineage (GTDB taxonomy): Bacteria > Actinomycetota > Thermoleophilia > Solirubrobacterales > 70-9 > VAYN01. The sequence continues at coordinate 3,513 of DASZZB010000082.1, forward strand.
TCGCCGCCGGCGAGAGCCTCGACGAGCATGAGGTGCACGAGCGCGCCTTCCTGGTCGTGCTGGCCGGCGAGGTAGAGGTCGATACCGGGACCGATACGGCCGCCGGCGGGCCCGGGCTGCTGGTCGAGTTCGAGCCGCGCGAACGCCATCGGGTCCGCGCCCGGCGCGACGCCCGGCTGCTCCTGTTGCTGACCCCCTGGCCGGGAGCGGGCCATCCCGGCGCGATGGAGATCCGCGAGAAGCTCTACACCCGCCGCCACGCCGCCAAGCGCGGCGACTGAGGGAGCGCGACGGACGCCGCCTAGGCTTGGGCGGTGCGAAGAAGGGCCCTCTTCACCCAGGTGCTGGTCGTCAACGCGGTGCTGCTGGGGGCGATCGCGGTCGTCGCCGGCGCCGTGGCCGGGCTCTCGGTGGGCGAGACCGTCGCGCTCGTCGCCCTCGCGGTGGTCGCCGGCGCGACGGTCAACCTGATCTTGCTGCGGCGCCGCTTCGCCCCGCGCGAGGACCTGATCGAGGAGATGGAGAAGGTCGACCTCTCGCGTCCCGGCTCCCTCCTCCCCACCTCGATCGACGGCGTCGGCGAGACGGCGGAGGTGGAGCGGATCGAGCTCGCCTTCCTGCGGATGATGCGGCGCCTGGAAGCGGAGCGGCGGCGGGCGGGCTCGGCGGCCCTGCAGGCCCAGGAGGAGGAGCGGGCGCGGGTCGCCCGCGACCTCCACGACGAGGTCAACCAGTCGCTGACCGGGCTGCTGCTGCGGCTGGAGGCGGCGCGCGCCGAGGCGCCGCCGGCGCTCGAGCCGGAGCTGGCCGAGACCAAGGCGCTGGCCAACCAGGCGATGCGCGAGCTGCTCGACCTGGCGCGGCGGCTCCGCCCCACCGCGCTCGACGACCTCGGCCTGGCGGCGGCGATCGCCGGGCTGGTCGAGCGGCTCGACGAGGGGGAGATCGAGGCGACGATCGCGGTCGACGGCGACTTCTCCGATCTCTCCGACGACGCCGGCCTGGTCGTCTACCGGGTCGCCCAGGAGGCGCTCTCGAACGCGGCCCGCCACTCCGGCGCCGCCCACGTCGCGGTGGCGCTCCGCCGCGCCGACGGCGTCGAGCTGACCGTGGCCGACGACGGCCGCGGCTTCGCCTTCGCCGAGTCCGAGCGCGGGCTCGGGATCGGCGGCATGCGCGAGCGGGCGCTCCTGATCGGCGGCGAGCTGACGATCGAGTCCCGCCCCGAGGAGGGCACCACCGTCCGCCTCAAGATCCCGGCCCGGTGACGCACCGCTCGATGTTGATGGGCCGAAAAGTCCTCCATATCAGGACTTTTCGGCCCATCAACAAGAATGTGCGGCATGCGGGTGCTGATCGCCGACGACCACGGGATCGTGCGGTCCGGGCTGCGGTTGCTGCTGGAGCGCCAGCCGGACATCGAGGTGATCGCCGAGGCGGCGGACGGGGCCGCGGCGCGCGACCTGGCGGTGCGGGAGCGGCCCGACCTGGCCATCCTCGACGTCAAGATGCCGAACCTGACCGGGCTGCAGGCGACCCGCGAGATCAAGCGGCAGGCACCCGAGGTCGCGGTGCTGATCCTCTCCATGCACGACGACGAGCGCTACCTCTTCGAGGCGCTGAAGGCGGGCGCCTCCGGCTACGTGCTGAAGGCCCAGGCCGACACCGACCTGCTGGCCGCGATCCGCGCGGTCGAGCGCGGCGAGCCATTTCTCTCACCCGAGGCGCAGCGGGCGCTGATCAAGGACGTGCTCGAGCGCGGCTCCCCCGGTGAGGAGGAGCTGACCCCGCGCGAGGAGGAGATCGTCAAGCTGGTCGCCGAGGCGAACACGACGAGACAGATCGCCGAGCTCCTCCATCTCTCCGAGAAGACGGTCGAGAACCACCGCGCCAACGCGATGCGCAAGCTGGGCATGCGCGACCGGGTCGAGCTGGTCCGCTACGCGATCCGCCGCGGCCTGATCGAGCCATAACCTAGTGCTTCGGTAGGATTTCAGGTCGATGTTGTTCTCGACCAAAGCGGAGTACGGCGTGCGCCTGATGATCGAGCTCGGGCGCCAGCCCGGGTCGATCCCGATCTCCCTCAACTCGGTCGCCGAGGCGGAGCACCTGCCCCTCTCCTATCTCGAGCACCTGGTCGCCAAGCTGCGCAAGGCCGGCCTCGTCACCTCGACCCGCGGCGCCCACGGCGGCTACCGGCTCGCCAAGCCGGCCGCCGAGATCACGATGGACGCGGTCGTCCAGGCCCTCGAAGGCCAGATCGCGCCGATGGAGTGCTTCCACGAGACGCCCGAGGGCCGCGTCCTCTGCTCGCACGAGGGCGACGGCGATCACGCCTGCTCGACCAAGCTGCTGTGGACGCGGGTGCAGAACGGCGTCACCAAGGCGCTCGCGGGCACCACGCTGGCCGAGCTGGTCGAGTTCTCGAGCCCACCCGGGCACCCGGCGCCACAAGGGCGCAAGGCGACGGTGCTCGGCGCCGTATGAGCGCCCCCCGAACTTCCCGAAAGACCCCAGAAACGGAGCGAAATGGCTGAGCTGGAGATACGCAATCTGCACGTCAAGATCGAGGACAAGCAGATCCTCAAAGGCCTCGACCTCGACGTCGAGAAGGGCCGGGTCCACGCCCTGATGGGGCCGAACGGCTCCGGCAAGTCGACCCTCGCCAACGTGATCATGGGACACCCCGCCTACGAGGTCACCGAGGGCACGATCGCCTTCAAGGGCGAGGACATCACCGAGGCCGACCCGGAGGAGCGCTCGCAGGCGGGCCTCTTCATGGCCTTCCAGTACCCGGTCGCGATCCCCGGCGTCTCCGTCTCCAAGTACCTGCGGATGATCATCAACGCGCAGCGCGAGACCCGTGGCGAAGACCAGATCAAGATCAAAGACTTCGCCCGCGTCGCCCAGGAGGCGATGGACCTGGCGAACATCCCCAAAGACTTCTCCAGCCGCTACCTGAACGACGGCTTCTCGGGCGGCGAGAAGAAGCGGATGGAGCTGCTGCAGCTGGCGCTGCTGCGGCCGGAGATGGCGGTGCTCGACGAGACCGACTCGGGCCTCGACATCGACGCGCTGCGGACCGTCGCCGAGGGCGTCAACAAGTTCGCCGGCCCCGACATGGGCGTCCTCATCATCACCCACTACCAGCGGATCCTCGGCATGGTCAAGCCGGACCAGGTGCACATCATGTTCGAGGGTCGGATCGTCAAGGAGGGCGGCCCGGAGCTGGTCGGCGTCCTGGAGGAGAAAGGCTACGGCTGGATCCGCGAGGAGGTCGGGGCGGGCGCCGCCGCCTAGCCCCGGCGCGACGATGGAGCCGGCGACCGCCACGGGCGCGTTCCCGATCGAGCGGGTGCGCGAGCAATTCCCGATCCTCGAGCGCGAGGTCGCCGGCGCCCCGGTCGCCTACCTCGACTCCGGCGCGTCCTCGCAGCGGGTGCTCGCCTCGATCGAGGCGGTCGCCGACTACGAGCGCCGCCACCACTCGAACGTCCACCGCGGCTCCCACACCCTCTCCGCCGAGGCGACCGAGGCCTACGAGGGCGCGCGCAACGCCGTCGCCCGCCACATCGGCGCCGCCGACCGCCGCGAGGTCGTCTTCGTCCGCAACGCGACCGAGGCGCTGAACCTCGTCGCCCGCGCCTGGGGCGATGCCAACGTCAGCGCCGGCGACCGGATCCTGCTGACCGAGATGGAGCACCACTCGAACCTGGTGCCCTGGCAGCAGCTGGCCGAGCGGGTCGGGGCGGCGATCGACTGGGCGCCGGTCGACGACGCCGGGCTGCTCGACCTCGGCGCGCTGCGGGACCTGCTCGAACGCGGCCCGAAGGTGCTGGCGATCACCCATGTCTCCAACGTGCTCGGCACCGAGAACCCGCTCGCCGAGATCGCCGCGATGGCGCACGAGGCGGGCGCGATCGTCGTCGCCGACGGCGCCCAGGGGGCGCCGAAGCTGCCGCTCGACGTCAGCGCGCTCGGCGTCGACTTCTACGCGATCACCGGCCACAAGCTCTACGGGCCGACCGGGATCGGCGCGCTCTGGGGCAGGCTCGACCTGCTGCGGGAGATGCCGCCCTTCCTCGGCGGCGGCTCGATGATCCGCAAGGTCACGCGCGAGGGCACCACCTACGCCGACGTCCCGGCCCGCTTCGAGGCCGGCACCCCGGCGATCGCCCAGGCGATCGGGTTGGGGGCGGCGCTCGACTGGCTCGACGAGGAGCTGGGGATGGAGGCGGTGCGCGACCACGAGCGCCAGGTCGCCGACCGCACGCTGGAGGGCCTCGCCGAGGTCCCCGGCCTGCGCGTCTTCGGCCCACCCCGCGGCCCGGAGCGCCTCGGCCCCGTCTCCTTCGAGCTGGAGGGCGTCCACGCCCACGACGTCTCCGAGATCCTCGACCGCCACGGCGTCGCGGTCCGCGCCGGCCACCACTGCGCCCAGGTGCTGATGGAGCGCCTCGGCGTCGCCGCCACCGCCCGCGCCAGCTTCGGCGTCTACACGACCAGCGAGGAGATCGACCGCCTCGCCCGCGGCCTCGAAGACGCCCGCCGGGTGTTCGGGCTGTGAGGACGCGGGGGGCGCTTCGCTAGCCTCGAACCATGGACGAGCTCTACCGCGACCAGATCCTCGAGCACTACAAGCGGCCCCACAACTTCGGGGTCGTCGAGGACGCCGACCTCGAGTTCGAGGACACCAACCCGTTCTGCGGCGACGAGCAGCACGTGACGATCAAGCTCGACGCCGACGACCGGGTCGCCGCGGTCGCCTTCGAGGGCAAGGGCTGCGCGATCTCCACCGCCGCCACCTCGCTGCTCACCGACGAGCTGGTCGGGAGGACGCGCGAGGAGCTGCTGCGCCTGCCCAAGGAGGAGGTCCTGGAGCTGCTCGGGATCGACATCTCGGCGACGCGGATGAAGTGCGCGATGCTCGGCCTGAAGATCGTCAAGTCCGCCGCCCTCGGCCGACCCGCCGAATGGGAGGACGAGGGCGAGGCCGGCGACCCGGCCGAAGCGGTCGCCGACCTCGGCTGATCCCTACGGTGCGGAGCTCCGCGTCTCGGCGGTCGGGGCCAGGACCGCGAAGAACGCGCCCTGCGGATCCTGCAGCATCGCGATCCGGCCGACCGGGATGTCGATCGGGCCGTTCAGCAGCTGCCCGCCGGCCGCCTTCGTCGTCGTCGCCGCCGCATCGGCGTCGGGGACGGTGAAGTAGACGAGCCAGTGGGGCGGCACCTCGTCGGGGGCCATGCCGGTCAGGTCGATCATGCCGCCGCGGACCGCCTCGCCGTCTTTCCAGACGTGGTAGGTGCCCATCCCCGGCATCTCCTGCTCTTCGACCGTCCAGCCGAAGACCCGGCCGTAGAACTCGCGGGCGGCCGGCACGTCGCGGGTGCCGAGTTCGTTCCAGCCGAAGCTGCCGTCCTCGTTGACCAACTCGGCGCCGACGAAGGTGCCGGGCTCCCAGATCCCGCAGACCGCGCCGGTCGGATCGGTGAAGACGGCCATCTTGCCCATCCCCATCACGTCGAGCGGCTCGACGATCACCGTGCCGCCGGCCTCGCGGACCTCGGCGAGGGTCGCGTCGGCGTCCGCGACCGAGACGTAGGTCGCCCAGACGCAGGGCTGGTCGTCCTGCATCTTCGGGGCCACGCCGGCGACGTCGCGACCGTTCAGCTTGGCGCGCCGGTAGCCGCCGAGTTCCGCCGAGTTCGGCTGCGCGGGGATCTCCCAGCCGAGCAGATCACGGTAGAAGGTCTCGCTCGCATCGACGTCGGGGGTGCCGCTCAGTTCGACCCAGCAGGGCGTGCCGGGCTCGTAGCTGGTCCTCTCACTCATCTCTCGCTCCTCTCGAAGGGGTATAGCCAATGAGACCACGCCCGCGTCCCAAAGTCATCGCCAAATCGTGAAAAGAGGGTGTCGGGAGGAGGCGGACGAGGCCCGGCCGCTAAAATCCGACCAGGTAAGTAGGTTTAACTTCCACTTCGTCTCGACCGGGGACCTGAGACGCCCCGGAGGAGCAATCACCCTCTTGACCGATACCGCAGGAACGACGATCGCAGTGTGCCCCCTGGCCGAGCTGCCGCCCGGCGAGAGGCGTCTGGTCGAGCACGAGGGGATGAAGATCGGCGTCTTCAACTGCGACGGCACGATCTACGCGATCGAGGATCGCTGCTCGCACGACGACGGTCCGCTCGCCGAGGGCGAGTTCGACCAGGCCGCCTGCACGGTCGAGTGCCCGCGGCACGGCTCCCTCTTCGACCTGACCACCGGCAGGCCGAGGACGCTCCCCGCTTTCAAGCCGGTGAAGACGTTCGCGGCGACCGTCGCGGATGACACCGTCACCCTGGAGGTCGCATAAGCATGGCTACTTCGCCCGAGGTACTCGCCGAGAAAAGAGAGCTGGCCGGGATCAACGCCGACTACAAGGAGAAGTTCGGCTTCAACGACCCCGAGACCGGCTACGCCTACAAAGCGCCGAAGGGGCTGACCCGCGAGGTCGTGGAAACGATCTCCGAGTTCAAGGACGAGCCGCAGTGGATGCGTGACTTCCGGCTGAAGGCGCTCGAGCACTTCGAACAGCGCCCGACCCCGAAATGGGGCGGTGACCTCGACCAGATCGACTTCGACGACATCCACTACTTCGTGCGCGCCGCGGAGAAGAACTCGCGCGACTGGTCGGAGGTGCCGGAGGACATCAAATACACCTTCGACCGGCTCGGGATCCCCGAGGCGGAGCGCAAATTCCTGGCCGGGGTGGGCGCCCAGTACGAGTCCGAGGTCGTCTACCACCAGGTCAACGAGAAGCTCGAGGCGCAGGGCGTGATCTTCACCGACATGGACACCGCCCTGCGCGAGCACGAGGACCTCGTGCGCGAGTACTTCGCGACGATCATCCCCGCCAACGACAACAAACTGGCGGCACTGAACTCGGCGGTCTGGTCGGGCGGCTCCTTCGTCTACGTCCCCGCCGGGGTCAAGGTCGAGATGCCGCTGCAGGCCTACTTCCGGATCAACACCGAGAACATGGGCCAGTTCGAGCGGACGCTGATCATCGCCGAGGACGGCGCCGACGTGCACTACATCGAGGGCTGCACGGCGCCGGTCTACTCGAGCGACTCGCTGCATTCGGCGGTGGTCGAGATCGTCGCCAAACCGGGCGCGCGGGTCCGCTACACGACCGTCCAGAATTGGTCGCAGAACGTCTACAACCTCGTCACCAAGCGTGCGATCGCGCACGAGAAGGCGACGATGGAGTGGGTCGACTGCAACCTCGGCTCGAAGCTGACGATGAAGTACCCGTCGATCTACCTGCTCGGCGAGGAAGCCCACGGCGAGATCCTCTCGATCGCCTTCGCCGGGGCCGGCCAGCACCAGGACGCGGGCGGCAAGATCATCCACGGCGCGCCGAAGACCTCCTCCTCGATCTTCTCCAAGTCGATCTCCAAGGACGGTGGCCGGGCGACCTACCGGGGGCTGATGGAAATCGCCGACGGGGCGAGCGAATCGCGCTCCAAGGTGGTCTGCGACGCGCTGCTCCTCGACGAGGACTCGCGCTCCGACACCTACCCGACGATCCGCATCGACGAGAACGACGCCGACGTCGGCCACGAGGCGACCGTCTCGAAGATCGGCGACGAGCAGCTCTTCTATCTGCAGAGCCGCGGTCTCGACGAGGAGGAGGCCTCGAAGATGATCGTCAACGGCTTCATCGAGCCGGTCACCAAGGAGCTGCCGATGGAGTACGCGGTCGAGCTGAACCGGCTGATCGAGCTGCAGATGGAGGGCTCGATCGGATGAGCCCCGCCCAGACCCTCCCGCCGCTGCCCGACGCCAAGACGAAGGGGTGGGAATTCACCGACATCTCGGGGCTGGACTTCGAGGCCTATGAGGGCGCGGGGGCGGAGGCGGCGATCCAGGGCGGCGAGGGCGCGACCGTGATCCCGCTCGCGGAGGCGCGCGAGTCGCACTCGGCGCTGCTCGATGAGTGGCTCGGCAGCCTGGTCGACGCCGACGACCCCTTCGTCGCGCGCAACGAGGCCGCCTCCGGCGACGGCGTCCTCGTCCACGTGCCCGCCGGCGTGAAGCTGGTCGAGCCGGTGCGAATCGAGGTCCCGATCTCGGCGAGCGGCGGCGCGGTCGCCTGGCGCACGCTGATCGTGCTCGAGGAGGGCGCCGAGGCGGAGATCTGGGAGCACTGGTCCTCGCCCGACGACGAGGTCGACGCGCTGCTCAACTCGGTGGTGGAGCTCTCGGTCGGCCAGGCGGCGACGCTGTGCTACGTCAACACCCAGGACATCTCCGAGCGGGCCTGGATCTTCGCCACCCAGCGCGCCCAGGTGGAACGCGACGGCCGGCTCGACTGGTCGGCGCTCGGCTTCGGCTCGGCGCGCGGCAAGGTGCGGATGGAGACCAAGCTCGCCGGGCCGGGCTCCGAGGCGCGGGTCACCGGCGGCTACGCCGGCGGCCCCGGCCAGCACCTCGACTACGACACCACGCAGGAGCACGCGGCGCCGAACACCAACTCCGACCTCGCCTTCCGCGGCGTCCTCGCGAAGGGGGCGACGGCGGTCTGGCGGGGGATGATCAAAGTCGACCCCGGCGCCCAGCAGACCGACGCCTTCCAGGAGAGCCGCAACCTGCTGCTCTCGCCGGAGGCCCACGCCGACGCGATCCCCGGCCTCGAGATCCTCGCCGACGACGTCCGCTGCACCCACGCCGCGGCGATCGCCCAGGTCGACAAGGAGCAGCTCTTCTACCTCACCTCACGCGGGCTCTCCGAGGCGGCGGCGAAGACGCTGGTGATCGAAGGCTTCCTCGAGGCGCTGGTCGAACGGCTCGCCGCGGGCCCGGTCCGCGACGAGATCTCCGCCGCGCTCGAGACGCGCCTCGCCGAGATTCTCTAGGCCCCCCACGGCCAGCTGTTCCTTATGCCGGTATAGCGGTGATAAGGAACAGCTGAACGCGGATGTCGCCAGATAACGTCCGCGCGATGCGACCCGGCAACGAGACGATCGCCGCTCCGGACCTGCCCGCCGGCCTCACCTGGATCGGCGTCGAACCGGAGTCGATGCCCGCGCTCACCGCCGCCGGGCCGGCGATCGTCCACTTCTTCGACTTCGCCCAGCTGAACAGCGTCAAGACCCTGCCCTACCTGCGCGAGTGGGATCGTCGCTACCGGGCCGACGGGCTGCGGGTGATCGGCGTGCAGGCGCCGCGCTTCCCGTTCGGGGCCGATCCGGAGATCGTCGCCGCCGGCCTCGCCGACCTCGAGGTCGACTTCCCGGTCGCCGTCGACGCCGATCGTGAGCTCTGGCTCACCTATGGCTGCGAGGGCTGGCCGAGCCTCTTCCTCTGGTCGATGGGCGGGGCGCTCGGCTGGTTCCACTTCGGCGAGGGCGACTACCTCGGCACCGAGATGGCGATCCAGGAGGAGCTGCGCGAGCTCGACGCCCTGCGGGCCCTGCCCGAGCCGTTGCCGCCGCTGCGCCCCGCGGACGCGCCCGGCGTCAAGGTCGCGGCCCCGAGCGCCGAGGTCTTCCCGGGCGGCGCCTGGGACCGGCCCTGGGTCGCGGGCGAGGCGGCCGACGAGCTCGTCGTCGAATACGAGGCGGGCGGGGCCTGGACCACGGTCGAGGGCAGCGGTCGCCTCCGGGTCGAGCTCGACGGGGCGCAGGAGACCTCGATCGAGGTCCCCCGCCCGGGGATCTACGAGCTGGCCACGCACGACCGTCACGGCGCGCATTCGGTCGCCCTTTGTCCCGACCCCGGGATGCGGGTATGGTCGGTGAGCTTCGACCCCGGCCTCCCCGACCAATGATCGCCAAGCTCGACTTCATCGGCGTCCCCTCCACCGACAGCGAGCGCACCCGCGCCTTCTACGTCGAGACCCTCGGCCTGCGCCCCGACCCGCACGCGCGCTTCGAGTTCTGGGTCGGCGAGACCTGCTTCGGGATCTGGGAGCCAGCCCGCATGTTCGGCGAGTTCAAGCCGCAGAAGAACGCCCACCTGGCGCTCCACGTCGACGACGTCGCCGCCGCCCGCGCCGACCTGGAGGCGAAAGGCGTCGAGTTCGCCGGCGACATCATCGACACCGGCGTCTGCCACATGGCCCTCTTCACCGACCCCGACGGCAACGACCTGATGCTGCACCACCGCTACACCCCGCTCGAGCAGGGCCACAGCGACGAGGGCGAACGCGACTAGCGGTTGCCCTACCCGCCTATAGCGCCGGAGAAGACGACGGGCCAGATGGGCGATCCAGGAGCGGTGTGGGCGGGACTGGGGAAGGGACGGGAAGGGATGGGGGCCGTGCCGGCTGTCGCCCGGGGAAGGGATGGGGCCTGTGCCGGGCTGTCGCCCGGGGGGCGAGGGACGCGGCCGTCCCGGCCA
>DASZZB010000083.1:0-19280 GCA_035545115.1 Solirubrobacterales bacterium
GGGCGAGCCGTTCGGCCCGCTGATCGCGCCGCTGCGCGAGCGCGCCGCCGCTGTCTATCTGCTCGGCGACACCGTCGCGCGGATGGAGGCCGAGCTGGCGCCGCTCGCCGCCGCGGGGGTCCCGCTGCGTCGCGTCGCCGATCTCGAGGAGGCCGTCCGTACCGCGGCCGCGGCCGCCGCCCCCGGCGAGGTCGTCCTGCTCTCGCCCGCCTGCGCCAGCTTCGACGCCTTCGCGAACTTCGAGGCGCGCGGCGAGCGCTTCCGCGCGGTCGTCGCGCAGCTCGGGACGGAGCGCCGATGAGCGGCCTCCCTCTGGCCCTCGGCCGGCCGCGCCCCGCCAGGTCGAAGCGCAAGCGCAAGGCGAAGCCGAGCCGCGCCGCGGTCTCGACCGAGTACAGCCTGCTGCTGACCGCGACCCTCTGTCTGCTCGCGTTCGGCGCGGTGATGGTCTTCTCCGCCTCCTCGACCACCCAGGTGCTGGCCAACGGCGGCCTCGCCGACTCGGCCTACTACCTGCAGCGCACGCTGATCGTCGGCGCGATCGGGCTGGTGATCATGCACTTCACGGCGCGCCACGGCCTCGTCGCGATCCGCCGCGCGACGCCGGTCCTGCTCGCCGCCTCGATCTTCCTGCTGGTCGTCGTGCTCGGCGCCGGACAGAGCGTCAACGGCGCCACCCGCTGGATCGGCGGCGGCTCCTTCCAGATCCAGCCCTCCGAGCTGGCCAAGGTGGCGCTGGTCCTCTACGCCGCCGACATGCTCGCCCGCGAACCGAAGCGGGTCCGCTCGATCCAGGGCTTCATGCCGATCCTGCTGATGACCGGGGCCGCCTGCCTGCTGATCATGCTGGAGCCGGACATGGGGACGACGCTGGTCGTCGCCTTCGCCGTCGCCGCCACCCTGATCGCGGCGGGCGCCGCGCCCCGTGACCTCGGCAAGATCGCGCTCGGGATCGGCGTCTGCCTGCTGCTGCTGACGATCGTCGAGCCCTACCGGATGGCCCGCCTGACCAGCTTCCTGCACCCCGGCAGCGACACCGAAGGGGCGGGCTTCCAGGCCGCGCAGGCGAAGATCGCGCTCGGCTCCGGCGGGCTCTTCGGGGTCGGGATCGGCAACGGCGTGATGAAGGCCTACTACCTGCCCGAGGCCCACACCGACATGATCTCCGCGGTGATCGGCGAGGAGCTCGGCCTGGTCGGGATCCTCGGCGTCGTCGGCCTGTTCGGGATGTTCGGCTTCGCCGGGCTGCGGATCGCCCAGAAGGCGAAGGACAACTACGGCAAGATCCTCGTCGCCGGGCTGACCTCGATGGTCCTGGTGACGGCGATGATCAACCTCTTCGCGGTGATGGGGCTGGCGCCGCTGACCGGCGTGCCGCTGCCCTTCATCTCCTACGGGAACTCGGCGCTCCTTTCGTGCCTGTTCGCGGTCGGGGTGATCCTCAACGTCGCCCGCGGCGGCACCGCGAGCGGGGCGCGGGCGACGGGCAGGCGCGGCTCGTCCAACGGGTCGAGGAAACTACGGGTCGTCGAAGGCGGGCGCTCGCCCGCGCGCGAAAGGAGCGGGTCGAGCGGTGCCAGGAGGGCCAAGAGTGGTGGTGGCGGCGGGGGGAACCGCGGGGCACGTGGTGCCCGCCATGGCGGTCGCCGCCGAGCTACGTAGAAGCGGCGCCGAGGTCAGCTTCCTCGGCACGCGCGAGAAGATGGAGGCGGAGCTGGTGCCGGCCGCCGGCTACGAGATCGACTTCCTGCGGGTGCGTGGGATCGACCGTCGCAACCCGCTGAAGGCGGCGCGCGCCGCGGTGGAGGCGATCGGCGCGGTCGGCGCGGCGCGCGCGGTGCTGCGCCGGCGGCGCGCCGACGTGGTGATGGGTGGCGGCGGATTCGTCGCCGGGCCCGCCGGGCTGGCGGCGGCGCTGACCGGCACGCCGCTGGTGCTGACCGAGGCCGACAGCCACCTCGGGCTAGCCAACCGGCTGCTGGCCGGGCGGGCGCGGCGAGTCTGCCTGGCGTTCCCGATCGAGGGACGGAGCGGCGCGCGCTACCTGGTCACGGGGCGGCCGGTGCCCGCGGCGGTGCTCGCCGCGGACCGGGCGGCGGCGCGCGAGCGGTTCGGGATCGCGCCGGACGAGCGGACGCTGCTCGTGGTCGGCGGCAGCCAGGGGGCGCGGTCGGTGAACTTCGCCGCGGTCGAGGCCTTCGCCGAGCGCGGCGGGCGCGACTTCCGCGTGCTGCACCTGTCCGGCACGCGCGACCACGAGGCGCTGCGCGAGCGGCTCGACGCGGCCCCGTACGCCGAGGGCTACGAGCTGATCGCCTACGAGCCGGACCTCGGTGACGCGCTCGCCGCCTCCGATCTGGTGCTGGGACGCTCGGGCGGCTCGATCTTCGAGTTCACCGCGGCGGGGCGGCCCGCGGTCCTGGTCCCGTATCCGTTCGCCACCGCCGACCACCAGCGCGCCAACGCGCGCTGGATGGCGGCGGGCGGCGCGGCGAGGATCGTCGAGGACGACGCGCTCGAGCCCGCGGCGCTGCTCGCCGAGGTCGGCGGGATCCTCGGGGACGGAGAGCGCCTCGAGCGCATGGCGGCCGCCGCCCGGGCCCTGGCGAAGCCGGACGCCGCCCGCACGATCGCCGATCAGGTCTTGGAGGCTGTGACCGGGAGCGGGGCGGGCCGATGAGCGACTGGAGCGGTCGGCGGCTGCACTTCATCGGCATCGGTGGGGCGGGGATGAGCGGGCTCGCCGTCGTCTGCGCCGGGCTCGGGGCCGCGGTCAGCGGCAGCGATCGCAGCGAGTCCTCTTATATGGAGCGGCTGCGGGCGGCGGGGCTCGAGCCGGCGATCGGCCATGACGCCGCCAACCTGCCCGAGGGCGCCGAGGTGGTCGTCTCGACCGCGATCGCCGCCGACAATCCGGAGTTGGCCGCGGCGCGGGAGCGCGGCCTCGCCGTGATCCACCGCGGCGAGCTGCTCGCCGAGCTCTGCGCCGAGAAGCGGCTGATCGCGATCGCCGGCACCCACGGCAAGACGACGACCACCGCGATGGCGGTCTGGGCGCTGCGCGGTCTCGGCGAGGACCCGGCCTTCTTCGTCGGCGGCGAGGTGCCCGGGCTCGGCCCCGGCGGCGCCGCGGCGAACGCGGGCTGGGGGACGGGGGAGTGGGTGGTCGCCGAGGCCGACGAGTCCGACGGCAGCTTCCTGCGACTCGACCCCGAGGTCGCCGTCGTCACCAACGTCGAGATGGACCACCACTCGAAATGGGGCTCGCTCGAGCCGCTGGTCGAGGCCTTCGCCGGGTTCGCCGCCAAGTCCCGCGTCGCCGTCCTCCCGGCTTCGGGCCGCAAGCTTGGCGCCGTGGAGGAGGTCCGCGAGAGCCTGGCAAGCGCCGGCACCAGTGGCGTTCGCAGTTCTGGTCGCATAGCGAAGCAAAGTGCGAACGCCGGGGAGGAGGCGGTGGAGGTCGCTGAATTTTCGACGCAAGTGCCGGGGCCGGGGGAGCTCGACCTGGCCGTGCCGGGCGCCCACAACGTGCTGAACGCCCGCGCCGCGCTGGCGGCGCTCGGCGCCGCCGGCTTCGATCCCGACCGCGCGGCGGCGGCGCTCGCCGACTTCCGCGGCGTCCGCCGCCGGCTCGAGCTGAAGGGCGAGCGGGCCGGGGTCCGCATATATGACGACTACGCCCATCACCCGACCGAGGTCCGCGCCGCGCTCTCGGCGCTGCGCGAACTCGAGCCCGCCCGCCTCGTCGCCCTCTTCCAGCCCCATCTCTATTCGCGGACCAAGGCCTTCGCCCCCGAGTTCGGCGCCGCCCTGGCCCTGGCCGACGAGATCGCCGTCCTCGATGTCTATCCCGCCCGCGAGGAGCCCGTCGGCGCCCTCGCAGGTGTCAGCGGCCTGGACGTGGCCCGCGCCGCCGCCGACAGCGGAGAAGGAAAGCCGGTCGTCTGGTTGCCGGCAGCAGCACAAGCGAAAGCTTTCTTCGCCCGCCGTCTCAACTCGCTCCCGTCTGGCTCGATCCTGGTCACCATCGGTGCCGGCGACGTCTTCAAGCTGGGGGAGAGCCTGGTGGAGGGAGGATCGGGGGACCCTGAACGAACCTCCCTGCAGTTCGTGAGTGAAGGGTCCCCCGATCCTCCCCTCGGAGTGCAGACGAACCACCCCCTTGCCCGCCTGACCACCGTCCGTACCGGCGGCCCCGCCGATTTCTTCGCCCGGCCGAAGTCCCAGGAGGAGCTGGTCGCACTGCTGGCTTGGGCCGAGAAAGCCGGTCTCCCGGTAGGGATGGTGGGCTCGGGATCGAACCTCCTGGTAGCGGATGACGGATTCCGAGGACTTGCGATGAAGCTGGATGGCGCGCTGACTCAGATCGAGCGCGACGGCGACCACGTGCGCTGCGGCGGCGGGGCGCGGCTGCCCTCGGCGGCGGCGAAGGCGGCGGGCTGGGGGCTCTCCGGCCTCGAGTTCGGGATCAACATCCCCGGCACCGCGGGCGGCGCGGTGCGCATGAACGCCAACGCATATGGCGGACAGCTTGCCGAAGTCCTCGAGTGGGTCGATGTCTCGACCGCCCGGGGTACCGAGCGGCGCACCCCCGACGCCCTCGACTTCGTCTACCGCAACTCCAATCTGACCGAGGGCGAAGTCGTCTCCCGCGTCTCCTTCGCCCTCACCCCCCGCGAGCCCGACGAGGTCCGCGCCACGCTCGCCTCGATGCGCGGCCGCCGGCGCGAGGCGCAGCCGTCGGGGATCAAGACCTTCGGCTCGACCTTCAAGAACCCCGACGACGAGCGGGCGGCGGGTCGCTCCGCCGGGCAGTTGCTCGAGGCGGCCGGCTGCCGCGGGCTGCGCCAGGGCGGCGCCCGCTTCTCCGAGAAGCACGCGAACTTCGTCGAGAACATGGGCGAGGCGACGACCGCCGACGTGTTGGCGCTGATGGCCGCGGGACGGCGCCGGGTCGAGGAGCAGTTCGGAGTGGAGCTCGAGCCCGAGGTCCAGGTGCTGGGCGACGTCGACGTTCCCGGGTGGGGCCCGTGAGGCGGATCCTCCTCGGCGTCGCGGCGCTGGCGGTGATCGCGCTCGCCGTCTACTGGTTCGC
The DNA here is from genome assembly GCA_035545115.1 of Solirubrobacterales bacterium. Classification (GTDB taxonomy): domain Bacteria; phylum Actinomycetota; class Thermoleophilia; order Solirubrobacterales; family 70-9; genus VAYN01. The sequence continues at coordinate 5,096 of DASZZB010000083.1, forward strand.
CCTGCGCGGCTCCTCGACCACGACCGCCGGGGCGCAGCCGTCCCACGCGGTCGCCCAGATCGGCGAAGGCGACACGGTGATCGTGGTCGGCGACGACGGCAAGCTGATGGGGACCGCCTCCGGCAAGTCGAAGACCTCGCTCCCGGTGCTGCCGCTGAAGCAGCGTCCGCGGGGCGACCGCGTGCGTGGCCATGTCCTCGAAGAGGTCCACGTCCTCGCCGCCGCGCCGAAGCCCCTCCGCCGCTACGTCGCCAGGACCGCCTACGGCGAAACCGGGGTGGAGGTCGAAACCGGCTCCGGGATCGAGATCCGCTTCGGCGACGAGCGCGAAGCGGCGCGGAAATGGAAGGCGGCGGCGGCGGTGCTGGCCGATCCGTCGGTGACGTTGCTCAGTTATGTAGACGTCTCGGCGCCGACGCGACCGGCGCTGGGCGGCGAAGAACACGAACTGCCGCCCGCATCCTGAGCCGGAATGCGGCCCGGAGGCCAACCCTCGACCACAGGCTGAGAGTCGAAAAACTCTCAAGCCTGGGTCGAGAGATCTGCCTTGCAGGATGCCTCCCCGGCGTTTGACAGAGCTTCGAGAATGCCCTACGTTGAGCGCAATTTCCGCGGATGAGGTGACGCCTCGAACCCTTGAGCATCGCTGCAGCCTCGGACAGAACAAAGGCTCAACTCACATACAGGTGGCTCGGCCTCGGCGCCGAATCCTCAGAGAGGCACCGGACAGGCCACCGGAGAAAGAAATCGGGAGATGGAATCGACTTACCTAGCGGTGATCAAGGTCGTCGGCGCCGGCGGCGGCGGCACCAACGCGGTCAGCCGCATGATCGACGCGGGTATCCGCGGCGTCGAGTTCGTCGCCGTCAACACGGATGCCCAGGCGCTGCAGGCCTGCGACGCCGACATCAAGCTTTCGATCGGCCAGGAGCTGACCCGCGGCCTCGGTGCGGGCGGTAATCCCGAGGTCGGCGCGGGCGCCGCGGCGGAGAGCCGCGACGAGATCAAGGAGGCGCTGAAGGGCGCCGACATGGTCTTCGTCACCGCGGGCGAGGGCGGCGGCACCGGCACCGGCTCGGCTCCGGTGATCGCCGAGATCGCCAAGGAGGAGATCGGCGCCCTCACCGTCGGCGCGGTCACCAAACCGTTCGAGTTCGAGGGCAAACGGCGCATGCAGCAGGCGCTCGAGGGGATCGAGAAACTGCGCAACAACGTCGACACCCTGATCATCGTCCCGAACGAGAAACTGCTGCAGGCGGTCGAGCGGCGGACCAGCGTCCTCGACGCCTTCCGCCAGGCCGACGACATCCTGCGCCAGGGCGTCCAGGGAATCACCGACCTGATCACGATCCCCGGCCTGATCAACCTCGACTTCGCCGACGTGCGGACGATCATGCGCGACGCGGGCTCGGCGCTGATGGGGGTCGGCTCGGCATCGGGCGAGAAACGCGCCCTCGAAGCGGCGAAAGCGGCGATCACCTCGCCGCTGATCGAGGAGTCGATCAAAGGCGCGACCGGGATGCTGCTGAACATCACCGGCCCCGAGGACCTCGGCCTGTTCGAGGTCAACGAGGCGGCGCAGCTGGTCCAGGCCGAAGCCGACGACAACGCCAACATCATCTTCGGCTCGGTCGTCGACCAGTCGATGCACGACGAGATCCGGGTCACCGTGATCGCCACCGGCTTCGAGGGCTTCGAGCTCCTGGCCCGCTCGCCGCAGCGGGTGCGGCGCCGCTACGAGTCGCGGCCACGGGTCTCGGCCGAGGACACCGACATCCGCAAACTGCGCGTGTCGGACGACGACATCGACGTCCCGGGGTTCCTCAAAGAGTAGGTCTGCTGGTGCGGGCGCGCTCAGTGACTACGCTGCACCTCGATGCGGACTCCTCCCCTTGAGCAGCTGAGGCGTACTCCTCTCTTCGAGCAGCACCAAGAGCTGGGCGCCAAGCTGGTCCCCTTCGCGGGCTGGGAGATGCCGGTCCTCTACGAGGGGATCCGCGAGGAGCACGCCGCGGTCCGCACCCACGCCGGGATGTTCGACGTCTCCCACATGGGCGAGGTCGAGGTCGAGGGGCCGGGGGCGCTCGCCTTCCTGCAGCTGGTGCTCTCCAACGATGTCGCCAAGATCGCCGTGGGCGGCGCCCAGTACTCCTGCCTCTGCAACGAGGGGGGCGGGGTGATCGACGACCTCTTCTGCTACCGGCTCGGCACCGACCGCTACCTGATCGTCACCAACGCCGCCAACCACGAGGCCGACCTCGCCTGGCTCGGCCGCTGGTCGCGCGACCACGACGTCGCGGTGCGCGACGTCGCCGACCGCTACGCGATGCTCGCCGTACAGGGTACGCACGCCCGCGCCGTGCTCTCCCGCGCGCTGGGCCTCGAGCTGCCGGCGCGCCTCCGCGTCGCCGCGATGAACGTCGGCCGGCGCCCGGCGCTGGTCTGCGGCACCGGCTACACCGGCGAGGACGGGGTCGAGATGCTGATCGACCCCGAGGTCGCGATCCCGGTCTTCAAGGAGCTGCGCGACGCCGGCGTCGTCCCCTGCGGGCTCGGCGCCCGCGACACGCTGCGGCTCGAGGTCTGCTACCCGCTGCACGGCCACGAGCTGACCCCGGAGCGCAACCCGATCGAGGCGGACCTCGGCTGGTGCTGCAAGGAGGAGACCGGCTTCGTCGGCTCGCCCGCGATCGCCGCCGCGCGCGCCGCCGGCACCGCCGAGCGGCTCGTCCCGTTCACGATCGAGGGCACCGGGATCCCGCGCGACGGCAACCGCGTGCTGGGGGCGCGCGGCGAGGCGGTCGGGGTGGTGACGAGCGGGACCTTCGCGCCCTCGCTCGGGATCGGCGCCGGGATGGCCTATGTCGAGGCCGGCCTCGCCGCGCCGGGCACCGAGGTCGAGATCGACGTGCGCGGCAAGCATCGCCCGGCGCGGATAGCTTCCAGGCCCCTCTACAGAAGGAGCTGACCTTGGCCGAGGCCACCTACCCCGACGATCTGCGCTACCACGACCAGCACGACTGGGTCCGGGTCGAGGGCGACTCGGCGACCTTCGGGATCACCTGGTACGCCCAGGACACGCTCGGTGAGGTGGTCTTCTTCGAGCCGCCCGAGGTGGGGACGGCGCTGACCAAAGACCAGCCCTACGCCGAGGTCGAGTCGGTGAAGGCGGTCTCCGACGTGATCGCGCCGATGTCGGGCGAGGTGACCGCGGTCAACGAGGCCCTCTCCGACAGCCCCGAGCAGATCAACGAGGACCCCTACGGCGAGGGCTGGCTGGTCAAGGTGACGCTGTCGCACCCGGAGGAGGCCGAGGCGCTCCTCGCCGCCGCCGAGTACCAGAAGCTGCTCGACCGTTGAGCGTCGATTCGTCCGGCGGGACCGGCCACCGCCTCCCCTAGCCTGTAAGAGGAGTGACCCGCTACACCTCAGCCACCGCCGACGATCGCGCCGGGATGCTGGCCGCGATCGGCGTCGATTCGGTCGACGAGCTGTTCGACCAGATCCCCGCCCCGCTGCGCCTCGACCGGCCGCTCGACCTGGCCGCCGGGATCGGCGAGGCGGAGGTCTACGAGCGGCTCGCGGCGCTGGCGGCGCGGAACGCCGACGCCGAGGAGCAGGTCTGCTTCCTCGGCGCCGGGATGTACGACCACTACGTGCCGGCGATCGTCGACGCGATCACGCAGCGCTCCGAGTTCCTGACGCCCTACACGCCATACCAGCCGGAGATCTCCCAGGGCGGCCTGCAGGTGATGTTCGAGTTCCAGACCGCGATGTCGGAGCTGACCGGCCTGCCGGTGTCGAACGCCGGGCTCTACGAGGGGCCGAGCTCGGTCGCCTCGGCCGGCTACCTGGCGATGGGCGCGACCGGACGGGCGAAGTTCGTCGTCTCGCGCGGCGTCCACCCGCACAGCCGCGAGACCCTGGTCACCTACTCGGCGGGCTACGGGGCCGAGGTGGTGGAGGTCGGCCTCGAGGGCGGCCTCACCGACGCGGCGGCGCTGGCGGCGGCGGTCGACGACGAGACCGCGGCGGTGATCCTGCAGAGTCCCAACTTCCTCGGCGCGGTCGAGGATGTCGAGGCGCTCGGCGCGGCGGCGAAGGAGCACGGCGCGCTCCTGGTCGTCGCCTGTGACCCGATGACGCTGGGGATCCTCAGGCCGCCGGGGGAGTACGGCGCCGACATCGCGCTCGGCGAGGGTCAGCCACTGGGCAACCGCCTCGACTTCGGCGGGCCGTCGTTCGGCTTCTTCTGCGCGACCGAGGCGCAGATCCGGCGGATGCCGGGGCGGATCGCGGGGGAGACGGAGGACGTCGACGGGCGGCGCGGCTTCGTGCTGGCGCTGCAGACGCGCGAGCAGCACATCCGCCGCGAGAAAGCGACCAACAACATCTGCACCGCGCAGGCGCTGAACGCGCTCGGCGCGATGGTCCACCTCGCCTGGCTCGGGCGCGAGGGCTTCCGCGAGCTGGGCGAGCTGCTGGTGCGGCGCACCGCCTACGCGCGCCGGCGGCTCGCCGCGGTCGAGGGGGTCGAGCTGCTGCACGAGGCGCCGGTCGTCCGCGAGTTCGCGGTGCGGCTCGACGCGCCGGTCGACGCGGTGCTCGAGCGCTGCGCGCAGCGCGGCATCGCGGCGGGGTACGCGTTGGGGCGCGAGTACCCGGAGTACGAGGACGCGTTGCTCGTGGCGATCACCGAGCGGCGCACCCCTGCGCAGATCGACGCGCTCGCCGAGGCTCTCGAGGCGGCGGTCGCGGAAGAGCGTGGAGGATCGCTCTCGGATGGCGAGAGCAAGTCTCCACAGGAAGCTTCCGAGACGGTGATCGCATGACGCTGACGGAAGCCCCGATGCAGAGGGAACGGGCGACGACGATCTACGAGAAGTCGAAGCAGGGGCGGCGTGCCGCGGTCATCCCCGACGCCGGTGTCCCGGAGACGCCGATCGAGGACCTGATCCCCGCGAACCTCCTGCGCGCCGAGCCGCCGCGCCTGCCCGAGGTCGCCGAGCCGGAGATCGTCCGCCACTACAACCGGCTCAGCCGTCGCAACTTCGACCTCGACTCCGGCTTCTACCCGCTCGGCTCCTGCACGATGAAGCACAACCCGCGGCTCAACGAGCGGGTCGCGGCGCTGCCCGGCCACGCCCGCCTGCACCCGGCCCAGGACCCGCGCCGCGCCCAGGGCGCGCTCGAGCTGATGTGGCTGCTGCAGGGGAGCCTGGCCGAGATCTGCGGCCTGCCCCACGTCAGCCTGCAGCCGTCGGCCGGGTCCCATGGCGAGCTCGCCGGCCTGCTGCTCACCCGCGCCTACCACGCCGACCGCGGCGAAGTCCGCACCAAGGTGCTGGCGCCCGACACCTCGCACGGCACCAACCCGGCCTCGGTGACGATGGCGGGCTACGAGGCGGTCAAGGTGGCGACGAACCAGAGGGGCGGGGTCGACATCGACGACCTCCGCGCCCGGATCGAGGAGGACCCCGACCAGATCGCCTGCCTGATGCTGACCAACCCCAACACGCTCGGGCTCTTCGACGAGAACATCGAGGAGATCGCGGCGCTGATCCACGCGGCGGGCGGGACGCTCTACTACGACGGCGCCAACCTCAACGCGATCATGGGGCGGACGCGGCCCGGCGACATGGGCTTCGACATCGTCCACCTGAACCTCCACAAGTCGTTCAGCCAGCCGCACGGCGGCGGCGGCCCGGGGGCGGGGCCGATCGCGGTGTCGGAGCGGATCGAGCCGTTCCTGCCGCGCCCGCAGGTGGTCCGCCGCGAGGGCACGGACGGGCACGGCCCGAGCTTCGACCTCGATTTCGACCGGCCCAGGTCGATCGGCCGCCTGCGCGGCTTCCAGGGCAACTTCGGCGTCTTCGTGCGCTCCTACGCCTACATCCTCAGCCTCGGCGCCGACGGCCTCGCCGAGGCCTCGGAGACCGCGGTGCTGAACGCCAACTACCTGAAGGCGCGGCTCGCCGCCGGGCGGGCGGGGGAGCGCCTGCCGGTCGCCTTCGACCGCCACTGCATGCACGAGTTCGTCCTCTCCGGCCGGCCGATGAAGAGCGAGCTCGGCCTCGCCACCCTCGACCTCGCCAAGCGCCTGCTCGACTTCGGCTTCCACCCGCCGACCGTCTACTTCCCGCTGCTGGTCGACGAGGCGCTGATGGTCGAGCCGACCGAGACCGAGACGAAGGAGAGCCTCGACGCCTTCGCCGAGGCGGTCGAGGACATCCTCGCCGAGGCCGAGACCGACCCCGAGGTCGCCAGGAACGCCCCCTACTCGACCCCCGTGCGCCGCCTCGACGAGGTCCGCGCGACGCGCAAGCCAGTAGTCCGCCAGTCCTTCGACTGACCACCCCCTCCCGTTGATGGGCCGAAAAGTCCTCTATATCAGGACTTTTCGGCCCGTCGACATCAGAGGTCGGGGAGAGTTTGTTCGAGCTCGAGCACCGGGGCGAAGAGGTCGCCGTGGCGCTCGATCCGGTCGAGCACCGTGTCCGCCTCGAAGACCAGCTTGGTCCTGTCGCCCGAGTCGGCGACCTCGGCGACCTCCTCCCAGGTCACCGGGGTGGAGGCGGTCTGACGTTCGCGCGCGCGCAGGCTGTAGACGGCGACCGTCGTTTTGCGCTGGTGGTTCTGCGACCAGTCGACGAAGACCTTGCCCTCGCGGTCGACCTTCTTCATCGTCGAGAGGACCGCGTCGGGGGTCTCCTTCTCGAGCAGCTGGGCGATCGCTTTGGCGAACGGTTTGGTGACCTCGTAGCTCACCTTTTTCGAGTTGAGCGGGACGTAGACCTGCATCCCCTTCGAGCCCGAGGTCTTCGCGAAGCACTCGACCCCGAAGTGGCCGAAGAGGTCACGCAGGCGCAGCCCCACGCGGCAGCAGTCGACGATGTCGGCGGGCGGCCCGGGGTCGAGGTCGAAGGCCAGCACGGTCGGCCGCTTCGGCGCCCGGGCCTTCGACAGCGAGGGGTGGAACTCGACCGTCGCCAACTGCGCCATCCAGACCAGCGTCGGCAGCCCGTCGCAGACGCAGAAGTCGATCTTGCCGGCGTTCGGACCGGCTTCGACCCGCGCCGTCTTCACCCATTTCGGTCGGTGTTTCGGGCAGCGCTTCTCGAAGAAGGCCGCGTCGAGGTCCTCGACCCCTTCCGGGAAGCGGCGCAGGGTGACGGCGCGGCCGCTCAGGTGGGGGATCATCGCCGGCGCCACCTTGGCGTAGTAGTCGATCATCTCCCCCTTGGTGAAGCCGCTCTGCGGGTAGAGGACCTTGTCGAGGTTGGTGAGCTTCAGCTCCCTGCCCTCGATCTCGACCTGGCGTCCCGACGCCACGAGGTGGGCCTATTTCGCTTTGGCTTTCGCCCGTTTTTTGGCGGGCTTTTTTTTGGCGGCGGCTTTTTTGCCCGCTTTTTTGGCGGGTTTTTCGCCTTGTGCCGCGGCGATCGATTCTTCCAGCGCCGCCATCAGGTCCGGAGCTTTCGTCGCCTTCGGCGCCTCCGCCTCGGCGGCGACGATCTCCTTGCCTTCGGCCTTGCGTTCGATCAGCGCCAGCAGTTGCTCGCGGTACTCGTCGCGGTAGGCGCCCGGGTCGAAGTCGGTGGAGAGCGACTCGATCAGCTGCTCGGCCATCTGCTGCTCGCGTTTGACCGGTTTCGCCGCTTTCTCGGGGAGGATCTCCAGCTCGTCGGCGGGCACGACCTCGTCGGCGAAGCGCATCGTCGTCAGGGTCAGCAGCGTGCCGTTGCTGCGGATCGCCGCCAGGTGCTCTTTGTTGCGCAGGACGAAGCGGGCGATCGCCACCTTGCCCGAGGCCGCCATCGCCTTCGCCAGCAGCGAGTAGGCGCGCTCGGCGCCGTCGGCGGGGCCGAGGTAGTAGGGGCTGTCGAAGTACATCGGGTCGATCTGGTCGAGGTCGACGAAGTCCTGCACCTCGATCGCCCGCGTTTTCTCCGGCGCCAGCGCCGCCATCTCGTCCTTGGTCAGCGGCACGTACTGGCCCGGGGTCAGCTCGTAGGCTTTGATGATCTCGTCGTAGGGGACCTCCTCGTCGGTCCCCTCGGCGACGCGGCGGTGTTTGATCCGCGCCGAGTCCGCGGCGCGGATCTCGCGCAGGGCGATGTTGCGTCGCGCCACGGCGCTGTACATGCGCACCGGCACGTTCAGCAGCCCGAAGCTGATCGAGCCGGACCAGATCGCTCTCGCCATTACATGCTCACCTACCCGGATTGAACCAGCGAATCTCGGCCGCGGCCGGACGACGGCGCGGTGCGGTCGCGAACTTGCGGGGGCGGCGCGGCGTCGAGCCGGCGGAGAAATTAGATTTGGCGCCGCATGCCTGACCAGGCCCCGATCATCTTCTCCGGCATCCAGCCGACCGGCCGCAAGCACCTCGGCAACTACATCGGCGCGATCCGCCAGTACGTCGAGGGGCAGGACCGCGGCGCCCCGGCGATCTACTGCGTCGTCGACCTGCACTCGATCTCGGTCCCCTACGACCCCGCTGACCTGCGCGAGCGGGTGCTCGACACCGCGGCGATCCTGCTCGCCGCCGGGCTCGACCCGGAGCGCTGCATCTTCTTCCGCCAGTCCGACGTGCGCGAGCACACCGAGCTGACCTGGCTGCTGTCGGCGGTCACCTCGCACGGCGACCTCGACCGGATGACCCAGTTCAAGGAGAAGGTCGGCAAGGCGCGCGAGCTGGCGTCGGCGGCGCTCTTCTACTACCCGGTGCTGATGGCGGCCGACGTGCTCGCCTACCGGGCGACCGAGGTGCCGGTCGGCGACGACCAGCGCCAGCACGTCGAGCTGATGCGGGAGATCGCGCGGCGCTTCAACGCGCGCTTCGGCGAGGGCGCGCTGGTGGTGCCGGAGCTGCGCATCCCCGAGGTCGGCGCGCGGATCATGGACCTGCAGGAGCCGGGGACGAAGATGTCGACGACCGGCGGCACCGAGGGGGGCACGGTGCTGGTGCTCGACGACGAGAAGACGATCCGCAAGAAGGTCGGCTCGGCGGTGACCGACTCGGGGCGCGAGGTGCGCGCCGCGCCGGACAAGCCGGGGGTGACGAACCTGATCGACATCCTCGCGGTGGCGCGGGGGTCCGGCCGGGCGGAGATCGAGCGCGAGTTCGAGGGCGCCGGCTACGGCGACTTCAAGGCGGCGGTCGCCGACGGGGTGGTCGAGCTGCTGGGCCCGGTGCGCGAGCGCTACGAGGAGCTGCGGCCCGACGAGGCGGCGCTCGAGGCGACGCTGGCCGCCGGGGCGGAGAAGGCGCGGGCGATCGCCGCGGCGACGCTGGTCGACGTGCGGCGCGTGATGGGCTTCGCCTGATTTCGGCGGAGTTTGCGGGGGTGGGGGGAGAAGTCCCCGCGTCCCGCCCTTACCCCGACGACGGGGGTGGGTGGTGGCCATCGGGGACGGCCGCTACATTCGCCCCGATGCCGGTCGCCGATCTCGATCTGGACCTCGACGTCTTCGCCGGGCCCTTCGACCTCCTCCTCGCCGTCGTCCTGCGCGAGGAGGTCAGCCTGCTCGAGCTGCAGCTCGGCGAGGTCGTCGTCGCCTACGTCGACCACCTCGAAGCGAAAGGGGAGCTCGACCTCGAGGCGGCGACCGAATTCCTCGTCCTGATCGCCGCCCTGCTCGAGCTGAAGTCGCGGCTGATGCTGCCCCGCGAGGAGGACGGTCTGGAGCCGCTGAAACCCGAGGAGGCGGTCGAGGAGCTGCTCGCCCGCATGCTCGAGTACCGGCGCTACCGCGACGCCGCCGCCGTCCTCGTCGACCGCTTCGAGTCGCAGCGCGGCTACCTCCACCGCTCGGCGCCGCTCCCGGCGAGCCTGCGGCGCGTCGCCGTCGATGCCGCCGTCGCGGTCTACGACCCCGATCGGCTCGGCATGGCGATCGGCGACCTGCTGCGCGAGCCCGAGGACGTCGACGTCTCCCACATCCGCCCGACCGTCTCGCTGCAGCTCCGCCTGCGCATCCTCCGCGACGCGCTCGCCCGCCGTCCGAGCTTCGACTTCGACGAGGAGTTCGGCGATGAGGACCGGCTGACCCAGGCGGTCACCGTCTTCGCGCTGCTCGAGCTCTACCGCAGGGGCGAGGTCACCTGGGAGCAGACCGAGACCTTCGGGCCGATCCGGATCAAGCGCGGCGGGGTGGCGGCGTGACCGATCTCTCGCGCACCGTCGAAGCGTTGCTCTTCCTCTCGCCCGATCCGGTCGGCACCGCCGACCTGGCCGAGGCGACCGAGGCGACCGAGGGCCAGGTCGACGAGGCGCTCGAGCTGCTGCGGGAGGACCTCGCCGAGGGCCGCCGCGGCCTCGTCCTGCGCGAGATCGGCGGCGGCTTCGCCCTCGCCACCGACCCCGCCGCCGAGGTGGCCGCCCGCCGCCTGCTCGCCAAGCCGCGCACGCCGCCGCTGACCCCGGCGCAGGCCGAGACGCTGGCGATCGTCGCCTACCTGCAGCCGGTCTCGCGGCCCGAGATTGCCCGCATCCGCGGCGTCAGCTCCGAGTCGGCGGTGCAGACGCTGGCCGACCGCGGGCTGATCGAGGAGTCGGGACGCTCGCAGTTCGGGGCGGCGATCTTCAAGACCTCGGACCTCTTCGAGCGCCTCTTCGGCTTCGCCGGAATCGACCAGCTGCCCGACCCCTCGCGCTTCGACCCGACCCCCGAGGACGAGCGCGAGCTGCGCGAGCGCCTGCTGAAGGCCGGCGAACAGCGGGCCGAGTAGCGCCGCCGGGCGATGCGCCTCGCCAAATTCCTCGCCCACGGCGGCGTCGCCTCGCGCCGGAGAGCCGAGGAGATCATCGCCAAGGGGCTGGTGACGGTCGCCGGCGAGGTGGTGACGGACCCGGCGCGGGACGTCGACGCGGATGACGACGTCCGGGTGAACGGGGCGCCGGTCGGAGCCGAGACGCGCGAGGTCTGGGCGGTCAACAAGCCCGCCGGGGTCGTCTCGACGGCACGCGAGCCCGGCGCGCGGCCCGCCGTGGTGGACCTCGTCGACTCGACGGCGCGGCTCTACCCGGTCGGGCGCCTCGATGCGGACTCGACCGGCCTGCTGCTGCTGACCAACGACGGCGCCCTCGCCAACCGCCTCACCCATCCCCGCTACGAAGTCGCCAAGACCTACCGGGCGCGGCTGGCGCGGGCGCCGCGGGAGCCTGAATTGTCGCGGCTCCGGGACGGAGTCGAGCTCGAGGACGGCCCGACCGCGCCCGCGCAGGTGCGCCGGATCGGCGACCGGGAGATCGAGGTGATCCTCCGCGAAGGCCGCAACCGGCAGGTGCGGCGGATGGTCGAGGCGGTCGGCAACCGGGTGGTGGCGCTGCGGCGGGTTGCGTTCGGGCCGTTGGGACTCGGCGACCTTCGGGAGGGACAGGCACGGCGGTTGAACGACGCGGAGGTGGAGGAACTGCGGGCGGCGGGCCCCAGGACGGGGAGGGCCAGACGCCGGCATGAGCGCGGCCCCACCTTGCCCACCTAATTGCAAGTGAGGTGGGCAAGGTGGGGCCGCTCTTCGCCGCGCTGGTCATGGGACGCTGGGATCCATGCGTCGATGTAGTTCCTGGCGCACGACGGCGAACACCGCGTCCGGTTCCTCTTCGACTTCGCGCCAGGTGACCGGGAGGACGCCGTAGTGCGCCGCGAGAAGTTCGCGGTGGCGGAGGTGGTCGCGCTCGAAGGCGACCTCGATGCCGTGGTGGCGACGGCTGTCGGCTTCGACGACGAAGCGCTCGCGCTCCCAGAGGGGATCGACCTCGAGGATGCGCTCGGCGGCGCGCACGGGCGCGTTGACTTGCGGGAGCGGCAGGCCCGCGGCGATCAACGGCAGGAGCTTCGCCTCGAAGAGGCTGCGGAAGGTCGCGAACTTCGCCGTCTCGGCGACGGGTCGCCAGTCGTCGAGGATCCGACGCAGACAAGGAGCGCCGCGCCGCCGCCGCCCGCCGTCGAGGATCGCGTCGATCGCCGCCAGGTCGAGCAGCCGCTCCGTCGCCGCCCGCTCGACCGTCTCCCGTAGTTGCCTGTCCCCATAGGTCCCGGCCAGGTCGACCACCGTCCGCGCCACGCTCGTGCAGGGGATGCCACCGACCCGGACCAGTTCGGGAGGGGTCGGGTAGGGAACGTCGTGGACGCGGATCCCATCGACCGCCCGGCCTCGCTTTCCCGGGGCGATCACGTCGATCACTTTTGGTGAGCGCTCACCGATGCCGAGCAGGAAGGCGGCGCTTCGATGGGAGACGAGCGCCTTGGGGCCGCAGACCAGCAGGGCCGCCCGGATGCGTCCGCGCTCGGGGATCGCACTCGACCCCACCGCGTAGACGCCGCGGAAGACAGGACGCAGGCGACTCGTGGTCAACCAGCCGTTGATCTGGTCCTCGGAGAGACCGAGTCGACGTATCTGGTGGCGCGACACGACACTCTGCTGTCGACCGGCAAGCTCAGCCACCGCCTGCGCGATTTTTGCGCTCCGAGTTTGCCGTCCCACGGACGGTCAAGTCGGAGCGCAAGGGAGTTCTCCCCTTGGCGCCGGGGAGAACGCGCGTACTCCGGCTCTGGGAAGATGCGCGGCTCATGGACGTCGGCAGCTACCAGGGACCGCAGCGACGGCTCTTCGCGCTCCGTGGCGCGGCGCAGGCCACGACGAACGAGCGCGAGGCGATCCTCGACGCGACCGCCGAGTTGATGCGGCAGCTGATCGAGCGCAACTCGCTCGAGGCGGAGGCGATGGTCAGCTGTCTCTTCACCACCACAGCCGACCTCGACGCGGAGTTCCCCGCCGTCGCCGCGCGGGGGCTGGGGCTGGAGACGGTGCCGCTGCTCTGCTGCCGTGAGATCCCCGTGCCCGGGTCGATGGAGCGGGTGATCCGGGTGATGCTCCACTACTACGCGCCGGAGGGCACCGTCCCCGAGCACGTCTACATCGGCGAGACGCAGAACCTGCGCGCCGATCTGAACGCCGCACAGTAGGCCGAGGCGCGAGAATGGGCCGATGACGGTCACCTACGCCGAGAAGCTCGCCCGGATGCCGGGCTACCAGGCCGGCGTGCCGACCGGGCAGGCGCCCGAGGCGATCGCCGCCGGGCGGATCGCCCAGCTTGCCTCCAACGAGTCGGCGCGGCCGCCGCACCCGAAGGTGGTCGAGGCGATCGCCCGCGCCGCCGCCTCGATGAATCGCTATCCGGACCCCGATGCGACGCTGCTGCGGCGGCGGATCGCCGACCGCTACGACAGTGAGCCGGGGAAGATCGCGGTCGGCAACGGCTCCTGCGACATCCTCCTGGCCGCCGCGGAGGCGCTCTGCGAGCCGGGCGACGAGATCCTCTACGCCTGGCCGAGCTTCTCGATGTACCCCTACCTGCCGGCGTTGACCGGGGCGCGGGAGATCCGCGTGCCGCTCGGCGAGGGGGACGCGCTCGACCTCGACGCGATGGCCGCCGAGGTGACCGCGGCGACGCAGCTGCTGATCGTCTGCAACCCGAACAACCCGACCGCCACGCACCACCCGGTCGCCGCGATCGCCGCCTTCCTCGAGCGGGTGCCCGCGCGGGTGACGGTGATCCTCGACGAGGCCTACGTCGAGTTCCAGACGAACGACGATCCCGACGCCTCGCTCGACCTGTTGCGCGACTTTCCCAACCTGGTCGTCCTGCGCACCTTCAGCAAGTGCTACGGGCTCGCCGGGCTGCGGGTCGGGTACGGGATCGGGTCGTCGAACTTCCGCGCCGCGGTCGACGCGGTGCGCCAGCCTTTCAGCGTCAACGCGCTCGCCCAGGCGGCTGCGGCGGAGGCGATCCTGCACCAGGACGACGTGCTCGCCCGGGTCGAGGCGACCGTCGCCGAGCGGCTCCGCGTGCAGGAGGGGGTGCGGGAGCTGGGGCTCTGGGCCTCGGAGTCGGAGGCGAACTTCTCCTGGATCGATCTCGGTGAGAACGACGAGGCGACGGTGGTCGCCGGACTCGCCGCCGAGGACGTCGCCGTCCGCGCGGGCACCCCGCTCGGCGGCCCGGGGCACATCCGGGTCAGCTATGGGACCGCGGAGGAGGACCGCAGGTTCCTCGACGCGCTTGCGCCGCTTCTGGCGTAGCGGGGAGAGCTCCGGGAGCCGATCCCGGTCACCCTCCTCTCTCAAACTCGGGGATGGTGCGTGCTCCGGCTGTCCGAGGAGCATCGCGGCCCC
>DASZZB010000084.1:0-7996 GCA_035545115.1 Solirubrobacterales bacterium
TGACCCCGGCGGTGACGCCGCGCCGTGCAGCAGGTGCCCGTGGTCGGCGGCGACGGCTCCGACGGCGACGATCGCGGCGACTCCCGCCGCCGACTTCAGCAGCGTCGCGGTCGAGACGGCCTTCATCCCGGCCCCGGCGACCGTGGTCACGGCCGAACCTCCGGCGGTCGCACCGCCGACCGACGCGCCTCCCGCCGACGCACCGGACAGCGCCCCCTTGACGATCGCCGCCGCGGCCAGGGCGGGAAGCGGCGAGATCGCGGCGAAGGTCTCGCGGCGCGTGGCGATCGACTCGGCGAACTGCCGGCACGCGGCGCATCCGCGCAGGTGGGCACGGATGTCGCGCCGCCGCAGCCTGCGGCCGTCTTCGGCGGAGAGGGCGGCGGTCACGACGTCGCACTCCATCTCCCGGCCCTCGCTCATCTCCTGTAGCCCGCGTCGCGCTTCATAGAGCACCTGCCGGGCCGCGCCGGACGAGGTGTCCAGCGCGGCGCCGATCTGGTCGAAGTCGAACCCCGCCAGCTCGCGCATGACGAGCGCCCCCCGTTGGCGCTCCGGCAGCGCGCCGACGTCGGCGAGCAGGTCGCGCAGGCGCTGTCGGGTGGCGGCGCTCTGCTCCGGTCCGCGGCCGACGGCCGGCACGTCGTCGGCGAGCGGCTCGACCGGCCGCGCCCGCCGACGCAGTTCGACCGACTCGTTGTGGGCGATCCGATACAGCCATGGCTTCAGCTCAATCTCGCGCCGCTCGCCGGGCAGCGCCGCCAGCGCCTTGACCATCGTGTTCTGCAGCGCGTCCTCGGCGTCCTCGGGATCGCCGAGGATCGCCACGCAGTAGCGGTAGAGATCTTGCTGGAAGTGCCGGAAGATCTTGGCGAAGGAATCGCGATCTCCGCGGGCCGCCCGCCGGGCAAGTCGTCTTTCATTCCTCACACCCCGAGGCTACCCCCGGATCCAGAATCGATCCGGGGGCAGGGGCCGATCGTTCGAGCCGTCAGCTCGTCGCCGCTTCCTTCTTGGCCTGCGCGGCCGCCACCACGCAGCGCGAGAATTTGGTCCCCTTCTCGCCCTTGACGTGCTTCTTGGGGAAGCCCTTGCAGGCGGCCTTCGCCGACGCGCCGTTCGCCGCCTTCGCCATCGCGGTCACGCAGCGGCTGAATTCGGTGCCGATCTCGCCCTTGACGTGCTGCTTGGAGTCGCCACGGCAGAGGACGCCGTACGCCTTCGCCTTTTCGGGCAGCGGCGCCTTCGGACCAGGCGTGGGCTGCGCCGGGTGGGCCGGATGGGCCGGATGCGCCGGGTGGGTCGGATGTCGGTGTTCGGGTGCGTATGCGACCCCGTCGGCGAGTGCCGCGGTCGGGGTCAGCAGCAGCGCCAGCGCGCCGAGGAGCGCGGCGATCCTGGTCTTGACGTCCATCGTCCCTCCTCATGGGCGGCCCCGGGCGGGGCCGGTCGGATGCTTGACCTTGCACCCCTTGAAACGGAGCATCGCCCGTGGTGTCAGGGGGAATCTCGGAGTTCCGCGATCGCCGTCGCCGCTGGACACGCCCCGATCCGAGGGTTAGAGTCGAGCTCGGAATGGATCGGGAGTCCTTTCTTTCAAGACGCCGATTTCTCGGCGCGCTGGGGGGGACCGTCGGCGCCGCCACGCTCGGCGGGGCCGGGGCCGCCGAGGCCCTCGCGCGGTCCGGCGGCGGCCGTGCGCCGCATCCGAAGACCCCGGCCGAAGCGCTACGGATCCTGCGGGCAGGCAACCGGCGCTACCGCCAGGAAAAGCTGCAGCTGCGCGACTACTCGCCGGTAGGCGAGCGGCGGGCCGCCGAACAGAAGCCCTTCGCCGCGATCATCACCTGCGCCGATTCGCGGATCTCGCCGGAGCTCGTGTTCGACGTCGAGCGCGGCAACCTCTTCGTCTCGCGGATCGCCGGCAACAGCATCGACACCGGCACGCTGGGCAGCACCGAGTACGCGGTCGCGGTGCTCGGCGTGAAGCTGGTGATGGTCCTCGGGCACAGCGACTGCGGCGCGGTCAAGGCGGCGATCGGCACGGTCACCGAAGGCAAGTCCTACCCGCCGGCTAAATACGGCGCGATCGGCGAGTTCGTCGACCTGCTGGTGCCGACGGTCAAGTCGCTGCCCGCCGACGAACGGACCCTCGGCCGCTGCGTCCCGGCCAACGCGATCGCCCAGGCGCAGAAGCTCGCCCGCAGCGGCCCGATCGTCGCCCCGGCGGTCGAAGCAGGCACGGTGCAGGTGGTGGCGGGCGTCTACAACATCGCCAACGGCGTCGTCTCGGTCGTCCGTTAGGACCAGCTTCACTTAGAAATCTTTGTTTCAACTACCTAATTTGTGGTAGTAGTCCTTCCGACCATGGGAGGAGCCTTCAGAAGACCGGGGCGGCGGACGGCGGGATCGTCGGCGTTCGTCTCGGTCCTGCTCCTCCTCTTCCTCATCCCCACGGGGGCGGGCGCCACGGGAGCGGCGCCCGCCTTCGAAGCCCGCGGCAGCGTCGACCAGGTCTACGCGACCGGGGTCGCGCCCGGCGCCAAGGTGGCGCTCTTCGCCCCTGACGGCAGCCTGGTCCAGTCGAAGAACGCCGACGAACTCGGTGGCGTCCTCTTCCGCGAAGTGACGCCGGGGAGCGGCTATCGGTTGCGGGTCGGCTCCGGCCGGCAGGCGGAACGCTCGGAACCGCTGACCGTGCTGACCCAGCGCTCGGCGCCGCCCGACACCTCGATCTACGAACAGAAGATCGCGCCCCACGGCTACCAGTACCTGACCACGCGCGACGGCACCAAGCTGGCGATCGACGTCCATCCGCCGCAGGACGTGGCCAAGGTCTTCACCGGGATGATCCCGGAACCGGGCGAAGGCTCGGGCGGCACCCCGGAACTGCCGCAGCTGCCGCGCGCCGAACTGGAAGAAAAGTTGAAGGAGATCCCCGGGGTCGGGAAGGAGATCGAAGGGCTCTCCGAACTGCTCGCCCCGGTGACCGAAAGCCTGGGCGCGGTCGGCTCCGGCGGCCAGACCGCGACCGCGTCTGCTGCCGAACTCCCCTACGTCTCGACCGGACCGACGCCGACCCTGATCGAGTACTCGGGCTACGGCTACGCCGACCCGGCCGGGCCCGAAAACGGCATCTCGCTGATCGCCAACCTGCTCGGCTTCACCGTCGTCGACGTGAACATGCGCGGCACCGGCTGTTCCGGCGGCGCCTACGACTTCTTCGAGCCGCTGCAGAACCTCGACGGCTACGACGTGATCGAGACGATCGCCCACCAGCCCTGGGTCCTCCACCACGAAGTGGGGATGATGGGGATCTCCTACGGCGGCATCAGCCAGCTCTTCACCGCCGCCACCCGACCGCCCGACCTGAGCGCGATCACGCCGCTCTCGGTGATCGACAACACCCAGACGACGCTCTATCCGGGTGGCATCCTCAACACCGGCTTCGCGCTCGAATGGGCGAAGGAGCGCGTCCACGACGCCGAAGCGGCGGGGCCGACCAACGGCCAGGCCTGGGCCTACAAGCGGATCCAGGAAGGTGACGAAACCTGCAAGGCCGACCAGGTGCTGCACCCCGAGGCGGTCGACCTGCTGAAGAAGATCGAAGAAAACAGCCACTACGTGCCGAAGGTCGCCGACCCGCTCTCGCCGGTCACCTTCGTCCACAAGATCGACGTGCCGACCTTCATGGCCTGCCAGTGGACCGACGAGCAGACCGGCGGCCACTGCCCCGACCTCGCCGAGCACTTCACCGGCACGCGGAAAAAGTGGTTCACCTTCACCAACGGTGCCCACATCGACTCGCTCGACCCGCAGACCTTCAACCGCTGGGTCGACTTCCTCGAGCTCTACGTGGCGAAACAGTCGCCGGCCGTCGCGGGCGCGGTGGCGCACGTCGCGGCGCCGCTGATCTTCGAAGAAGCGATGGGGATAAAAGGGTTGACCCTGCCGCCCGACCCGGTGCAGCTGCTGCCGACCTACGAAGTGGCGCTGGCCGCCTTCGAAGCGGAGAAGCCGATCCGGGTCATGTTCGACAACGGCGCCGGCGGCACCGAACCGGGGCAGCCCTATCCGACCTTCGAAGAATCGTTCGACGAATTCCCGATCCCGGGGACGCAGGCGAAGGCCTGGTACCTGGCGCCGGGCGGCAGCCTGGCGGCGCGGCGGCCCGCCGGCGCCCACGCCGACAAGTTCACCTGGGACGCCGACGCGCTGCCGCTGCAGGACTTCAGCGGCGACACCGGCTCCGGCGAAGGCGGGCTCTGGACGCAGACGCCGAGCTACCACTGGGAACAGAACCCGCCCGGCACCGCGGTCTCCTACCTGACCGAACCGCTCGCCGAAGACACGACGGTGATCGGGGCGGGGGCGGTCAACCTCTGGGTGCGCTCCTCGACCCCGAACGTCGACCTGCAGGCGACGGTCAGCGAGGTGCGGCCGGACGGCAAGGAGACCTTCGTCCAGAACGGCTGGGTGCGGGCGGACGAGCGCAAGCTCGACGCGAAGAAGTCGACGCCGCTCGAGCCGGTGCTCAGCCTGCGCGAATCGGACGTCGAACCGATGCCGGCCGACGAATTCGTGAAAGTGACGATCCCGCTCTACTACGAGGGCCACGCCTACCGGGCCGGCTCGCGGATCCGGGTGACGATCGCCGCCCCCAACGGCACCCAGCCGATCTGGGGCTTCGAAGAAACCGAACCGCAGGGCAAGGCGACCGTGGCGATCGCCTACTCGAAGGAAGACCCCTCCGACCTGCTGCTGCCGGTCGTCCCCGGGGTCGCCGTCCCGAGCGCCCTGCCACCCTGTCCCGGCCTGCGCGGCGAGCCCTGCCGCGAATACGTGCCGTTCGCCAACCGCTCCGCGAAGCCCTGAGCCGCCGCTCCGCCTGCTCCCAGGGTTCCCCGCGCCCCCTTTGTGGCGTTCGCAGAAATGGCCGCATAGCGACCGGAACTGCGAACGCCGCAGGGGTGGGCGTCAGTTCAGGTCGAAGCGGTCCAGGTTCATCACCTTGTCCCAGGCGGCGACGAAGTCCTCGGCGAACTTCTGCCCGGCGTCGTCGGAGGCATAGACCTCGGCCAGCGCCCGCAGCTCGGAGTTCGAGCCGAAGACGAGGTCGACGCGGCTGCCGGTCCACCTCAGGTTGCCGTCGCGGTCGCGCCCCTCGAAGGTGGTCGATTCCGCCGAGGTCGGCTTCCAGACCGTGTCCATGTCGAGCAGGTTGACGAAGAAGTCGTTCGTCAACGTCTCCGGCCGGTCAGTGAGGACGCCGACCTGGGAGCCGCCCGAGTTGGCGCCGAGCACCCGCAGGCCGCCGACCAGGACCGTCATCTCCGGCGCGGTCAGGGTGAGCAGGTTGGCCCGGTCGACCAGCAGGTACTCGCCCGGCAGCCGGTGGCCGTCGCGCAGGTAGTTGCGGAAGCCGTCGGCGGTCGGCTCGAGGTGGGCGAAGGAGTCGACCTCGGTCTGCTCCTGGCCGGCGTCGGTGCGGCCCGGGGCGAAGGGGACCTCGATCGCCAGGCCGGCCTTCTGCGCCGCCTGCTCGATCGCGGCGCAGCCGCCGAGCACGATCAGGTCGGCGAGCGAGACCTGCCGGCCGCCCGCCCCGTTGAAGTCGCCCTGGATCTGCTCCAGCACGGTCAGCACCTGGGCCAGCTCGGCCGGGTCGTTGACCTCCCAGCCCTGCTGCGGCTCGAGCCGCACCCGGGCCCCGTTGGCGCCGCCGCGTTTGTCGCCGCCGCGGAAGGTCGAGGCCGAGGCCCAGGCGGCCGAGACCAGCTGTGAGATCGGCAGGCCGGAGGCGAGGATCCGCTCCTTCAGCGTCGCGATGTCCGCGGCGTCGATCGCCTCGCCGCCCGGCTCCGGCACCGGGTCCTGCCAGATCAGCACCTCGTCGGGGACCTCGGGGCCGAGATAGCGGGCCCGCGGGCCCATGTCGCGGTGGGTCAGCTTGAACCAGGCGCGGGCGAAGGCGTCCTGGAGCTCGGCCGGGTTGTCCTTCCAGCGGCGCGCGATCGGCCCGAACTCCGGGTCGAAGCGCATCGACAGGTCGGTGGTCAGCATGCGATGCCTGTGCCTGCGCTGCGGGTCCTGGGCGTCGGGGACGGTCGCCTCGGCGTCCTTGGCGACCCACTGGTTGGCGCCGGCCGGGCTCTGCTCCAGCTCCCACTCGTTGTCGAAGAGGATCTCCAGGTAGCGGTTGTCCCAGCGGGTCGGGGTGTCGGTCCAGGTGACCTCGAGGCCGCTGGTGATCGTCGCCGTGCCGTTGCCGCTCTCGTAGGTGTTGATCCAGCCGAGGCCCTGCGCCTCGAGCGGCGCCCCCTCCGGCTCGGGGCCGACGTACTTTTCCGGGTCGGCGGCGCCGTGGGTCTTGCCGAAGGCGTGGCCGCCGATGATCAACGCGGCGGTCTCTTCGACGTTCATCGCCATCCGGCCGAAGGTCTCCTTGATGTCCTTTGCCGCGGCGAGCGGGTCGGGCTCGCCCTGCGGGCCCTCCGGGTTGACGTAGATCAGGCCCATCTCGGTGGCCCCGAACGGCTTCTCCAGCTCGCGGTCACCGGTGTGGCGCTGGTCGGTGAGCCAGACCTGCTCGGGACCCCAGTAGACGTCCTCGTCGGGCTCCCAGACGTCGACCCGGCCGCCGGCGAAACCGAAGGTCTCGAAGCCCATCGACTCCATCGCGACGTTGCCGGAGAGGACCAGCAGGTCCGCCCAGGAGAGCGCCTTGCCGTATTTCTGCTTGATCGGCCAGAGCAGGCGACGCGCCTTGTCGAGGTTGCCGTTGTCGGGCCAGGAGTTGAGCGGCGCGAAGCGCTGCTGGCCGGACCCGGCGCCGCCGCGGCCGTCGGAGACCCGGTAGGTGCCGGCGCTGTGCCAGGCCATGCGGACGATCAGCGGGCCGTAGTGGCCGAAGTCGGCGGGCCACCAGTCCTGCGAGGTGGTCAGCACCTCCTCGATGTCCTTCTTCACCTGCGGCAGGTCGAGCGATTCGAACGCCGCCGCGTAGTCGAAGTCGCCGCCCATCGGGTTCGCCTCGGCGGGGTTCTTGGCGAGGATCCGCAGGTTCAGCTTGTGCGGCCACCAGCCGTGGCTGCCGCCGCCCTCGACCGGCTCCGGCGCGCGGTCGTGCGCGACCGGGCAGCGCTCGGCTTCGTTCACCTGCGGCTCGTCCATCTTTCCGACTACGGCGTCGGGGGTCTCATGCGTGTCAGACACGGGGTTCCTTTCTGCAGGCGGGGCAGCGGCCCCAGTAGATGACCTCGGCCTCGTCGATCGTGAAGCCGTGGGTCTCGGACGCTGTAAGGCAGGGGGTCTCGCCGACGGCGCAGTCGACGTCGGCGATCGCGCCGCAGCCGCGGCAGATGATGTGGTGGTGGTTGTCGTCGACCCGCGACTCGTAGCGGGCGACCGAGCCGGCGGGCTCGATCCGCCGCACCAGCCCCGCCTCGGTCAGCGCCCGCAGCACGTCGTAGACGGCCTGCGGGGAGACCTCGCCGACGTCGTCGTGGACCGCCTCGATCAGCGAGCCGGTGTCGGCGTGCGGGTGATCGTGGACCGCGGTCAGGACCGCCAGGCGCGGCCGCGTGACCCGGAGATCGGCGTCGCGCAGCATCTGCTCGTAGTCGACGGTGGTCGGCACGGCCCGCCAGTATGGCGCCTTTCTGGAATCGATCAAGTTAAGGGTCTGGAAACGCGCCGGATCCGGCGGCTCAGACGAACTTCCAGCCGTGGCGGGTCGCCGCGTCGAGCGCGGTACGCGGGTCGATCTCGGCGCCGGGCGAGGCGGCGCCCGCGGCGCGGAAGAATTCCTCCATCCCGGCGGGGCTGAAGACGACCAGGCGACGCCCGGTGCCGGGGCCGACGTTGCCTGCCGCCTGTGTGGACGACGCCGGGGGGACGTGGCCGGTCTGGCGGGACGGGAAGGGACGGCAAGGGACCCGGCCATCTCGGCGGCGACCCGGGCAGGCTGTGGCCGCCGCCGAGATGGCCGGGTCTC
>DASZZB010000085.1:0-2612 GCA_035545115.1 Solirubrobacterales bacterium
GTGATCGGCTACGTCCACACCGGGATCGAAAAGTCCTGCGAGGACAAGAGCTACTGGAAGGTCATCCCCTTCGTCGAGCGGATGGACTACGTCTCCTACTTCTTCCAGATGGAGGCCTACTGCGGCGCGGTCGAGCGGCTGGTCGGCCTCGAGCTGCCGCCGCGGGCCAGGTACCTGCGGACGATCATGCTGGAGCTGAACCGCATCCACAGCCACCTGGTCTGGCTGGGGACGACGGCGCTCGACCTCGGCGCGATCTCGATGCTCTGGTACTGCTTCCGCGAGCGCGACCGCATCCTCGACCTCTTCGAGATGGCGACCGGCCAGCGGATGCACACCCGCTACTTCCAGGTCGGCGGCGTGATCGAGGACATCCCGCTCGGCTGGGAGCAGAAGTGCCGCGAATTCGTCCACGACATGCCGATCCGGGTCGGCCAGTACGAAGCGCTGCTCGATCGCAACGAGGTCTTCCTGCAGCGCACCAAAGGGGTCGGGATCGTCAGCCGCGAGCGGCTGCTCGACCTTGGCGTCACCGGGCCGCTGCTGCGCGCCGCGGGCGAGCCCTGGGACCTGCGCAAGGCCTTCGACTACCTCGCCTACCCGGAGATGGACTTCAAGATCCCGGTCGGCACGGTCGGCGACAACTACGACCGCTACCGGGTGCGGATCGCCGAGATGGTCGAGTCGACGAAGATCATCGGCCAGGCGCTGGAGGCGCTCCCCGGCGGCCCGTTCATCGCCGAGGACCGCAAGTACGTGCTGCCGCCGCGCTCGGAGCTCTCGACCTCGATGGAGTCGCTGATCCACCACTTCAAGCTGGTCACCGAGGGCTTCCGGGTCGATCCCGGCGAGATCTACTACGCGATCGAGGGCCCGCGTGGCGAGCTCGGCTGCTTCGTCCTCGCCGACGGCTCCTCGAAGCCCGCCCGCGTCCACTTCCGCGACCCCTCCTTCGTCAACCTGCAGGCCTTCCGCGACATGGCGGCCGACTCCTACATCGCCGACATGATCGCCAGCCTCGGCATGCTCGACCCGATCCTCGGCGGGGTCGACCGATGAGCCCGGTCGACGGCGCCGGGGCCTCGAACCCGAACCTGCCGGTCGACCGCGCGGTCACCGTCGGGCGCGAGCCGAGCACCGACCCCGAGCAGATCCCGGAGCTCGCCGAGGTCGACTGCCCGGCGGAGCTGCGGGAGCGGATCGAGGCGCTGATGGCCCGCTATCCGGACCGCAGATCGGCCTCGATCCCGGCTCTCTGGGCAGTCCAGGAGCGCTACGGCTGGTGCACCCCGGAGGGGATCCGCCAGGCCGCCGCGGTGATGCGCGTCACCCCCGCCTACCTCGAGTCGGTCGCCAGCTTCTACGACCTGCTCCACACCGAACGGGTCGGCGAGCACCGGATCGAGGTCTGCACCAACATCAGCTGCTGGATGCGCGGCGGCGACGAGCTGCTCGACGCCTTCCGTGCCGCCGCCGCGGGCGAGGACGTCTTCGTCACCGGCTTCGAGTGCCTGGGCGCCTGCGACATCGCGCCGATGGCCTCGATCGACCAGCGTTACTTCGGCCCGCTCGAGCCCGGCGAGGCGCGGACGGCGATCGACCAGCTGCTGGCGGGCGACGCGGTGCTGCCGGAGAAATCGCTGGAGAAGCGGCCGCTGGCCGGGGACACGCCGAGCCCGGGCGCCGGAGGCGCCGCCTGATGCCGCACCAGCTCGAGACCCGCGTCCTGCTCGAAGGCGCCGAGGACCCGCGGCTCGCCACCTTGCAGGGCTACAAAGACCTGGTCGGCGGCTACGCCACCCAGGAACGCGCCTACAAGGAGATGGAGCAGGACCAGGTCCTCAAGGAGCTCGAAGACTCGGGGCTGCGGGGCCGCGGCGGGGCGGGCTTCTCGATGGGCAAAAAGGCGAGCTTCCTGCCGCGCGGCGACATGGACAAGTACCTCTGCTGCAACGCCGACGAGTCCGAGCCGGGCGCCTTCAAGGACCGCGAGCTGATGCAGCGCAACCCCCACCAGCTGATCGAGGGGATCGCGATCGCGGCGCTCGCCGCCGACGCCGGCCACGCCTTCATCTTCATCCGCGGCGAGTACGACTCGCAGGCCGACATCCTCGACACCGCGGTCGCCGAAGCCTACGAGGCGGGCTACCTCGGGACCGACATCCTCGGCACCCACCGCGACCTCGAGCTGGTCGTCCACCGCGGCGCCGGCGCCTACATCTGCGGTGAGGAGACGGCGCTGCTCGACGCGCTCGAGGGCAAGCGCGGCAACCCGCGCCTGAAGCCGCCGTTCCCGGCGGTCCAGGGCCTCTACGGCGGGCCGACGCTGATCAACAACGTCGAGACGCTCTCCAACGTGCCGCGGATCGTCGCCAAGGGCGCCGAGTGGTTCCGCCAGTACGGCACCGAGCAGTCCCCCGGCACCAAGGTCGTCTCGGTCTCCGGCTGCGTGCGCCGGCCCGGCAACTACGAGGTCTCGCTGGGGATCCCGACCCGCGACCTGATCTACGACCTGGCCGGCGGGCCGCTGCCCGGCCGCAGCGTCAAGGCGATCTACCCGGGCGGCTCCTCCTCCCCGGTGCTGACCGCCGCGGAGGCGATGGACCTCCCCT
>DASZZB010000086.1:0-2942 GCA_035545115.1 Solirubrobacterales bacterium
GACGGTGATCGTCCGCAAGGCCTACGGGGCGGGCTACTACGTGATGTGCGGGAAGGCCTACGAGCCGGACCTGATCGTCGCCTGGCCGGGCGCCGAGATCTCGGTGATGGGCGCCGAGGGCGCCGTCAACATCATCGGCCGTTCGGCGATCGAGGCCTCCGACGACCCGGAGGCGACGCGCGAGGCGATGCTGGACGCGGTGCGCCGGAACATCGATCCCTACATCTCCGCGGGCAACGCGATGATCGACGACGTGATCGATCCGCGCGAGACCCGTCCGACGATCGTCAAGGCCCTGCGCATGGCCCGCCACAAACACGTCACGAAGCCGGCGAAACGACACGGCGTGATGCCGGTATGACCGCGCCCTCCCCGCCCAGCTGTTCCTTATGCCGGAATGCTGGTGATAAGGAACAGCCGGCGGGGGGAGAGCTGGGGAGGGAGGCCCTTTGAGCCGCTACGAGGACCCAGTGATCATCAGCTGCTCGATCAGCGGCGTGATCGCCAACCGCGACCAGTCCCCGGCGATCCCCTATACGCCGGAGGACTACGCCGCCGAGGCGCGCCGCGCGGTCGAGGAGGGCGCCTCGCAGATCCATATCCACGCCCGCAAGCCCGACGGCACGCCCTCCTACGAGGTCGAGGACTTCAAGGCGATCACCGCGGCGATCCGCGGCGCGGTCGACGACGTGATCGTCAACTACTCGACCGGGGCGATCGGGATCCCGATCGAGAAGCGGCTCGAATACCTGCGCGAGTGCCGGCCCGAAGTGGCGGCGCTGAACATGAGCTCGATGAACTACGCGAAGTACTCGCGCCGGCGCAAGGACTTCGTCTTCAAGGCGGTCTTCGAGAACAGCTTCGACACGATCACCGAGTTCCTCACCGCGATGCGTGACCTCGACATCAAGCCAGAGCACGAGTGCTTCGACGCCGGCCACGTCGCCAACCTCGATCCGTTGCTCGACATGGGCCTGCTCGAGCCGCCCCTGCAGATCTCCCTGGTGATGGGGGTGACCGGCGGCATCCGGCCCACCCCGCGCAACGTCACCGCGATGTCGGACCAGATCCCCGGTGGTCCGGAAGGCCCCAACCAGTGGCAGGTGATCGGCATCTCCCGCGACCAGTGGAAGCTGCTCGGCGCGGCGCTGGTGCTCGGCGGCAACGTCCGCGCCGGGGTCGAGGACAACCTCTACCTGCCGGACGGGACGATGGCCCGCTCCAACGGCGAGCTGATCGCCAAGGCACGGCAGATGGCCGAAGACGTCGGCCGGCGCGCCGCCACCGTGGCCGAGGCGCGCGAGCTGCTCGGCATCACCGCCCGCTCCGCCGCCACGGCCTAGGCGGCGATGGCGACCGACGCCACCGAGCTGCTGCGGATGGGGGAGCTGGCCGAGGCCAGCGGCGTCCCGGCGCCGACGATCAAGCACTACCTGCGCGAGGGCCTCCTCCCGGAAGGGGTGAAGACGAGCCGCAACATGGCCTATTACCCGCCCGAGTTCGTCGACCGGATCCGCCTGATCAAGCGCCTGCAGGAGGAGCGCTTCATGCCGCTGAAGGCGATCAAGGGGGTGCTCGACGAAGGCATCGACCGGGCCGAGGCGCTGCTCGAGCTCGAGGACCAGATCCTCGACCGCGCCCTCGCCCGCGAGCGCACCCGGGTCAGCGCCGCCGACGTCCGCCGCCGCTATGGCGTCCCCACCGACGTGCTCGACCGGCTCGCCGAGATCGGCCTCCTCACGCCGAACAGCCGCGGCTACTCGCCTTCCGACGTGACGATCATCGAGGCGATCAGCCGCTTCCGCGCGGGTGGCTACGACGAGCAGATCGGCTTCACCGTCTACGACACCCTGCGCTACAAGACCGCCTTGGAGGCCCTCGTCCGCGAGGAGGTCGACATGGTGATGAACCGGCTCGCCGGCGAGGTGCCACCGGAGCGCGTGGTCGAGATGCTCGAAGCGGGTGCCCAGCCGCTGAAGGACCTGATCGCCTCGCTCCACACCAAGCTGCTGGTCGCCGAGCTGGAAGGCCGGCGGGGATGAGGACCGTCCTCGTCACCGGGGCCTCGACCGGGATCGGCCGGGCCACGGTCCGCCGCCTCGACCGGGCCGGCTGGAAGGTCTTCGCCGGGGTGCGACGCGAGGAGGACGCGGCGGCGCTGCGGGCCGAGGCCTCCGAGCGGCTCGAGCCACTCCTCCTCGACATCACCGACCCCACGGCGATCGCCGCCGCGGCCGAGCGGGTCGGTACCGAGCCGGGCGGGCTCGACGGCCTGGTCGACAACGCCGGGTCGGCGATCCCCGGTCCGCTGGAGACCTTGCCGATCGAGGACTTCCGCCGCCAGATTGAGCTCAACCTGACCGCCCAGGTGGCCGTCACCCAGGCGATGCTGCCGGCGATCCGGGTGGCGCGTGGGCGCGTCGTCCTGATCAGCTCGATCGGCGGCCGGGTCGCGCTCCCCTTCACCGGCGCCTACCACGCCGCCAAGCACGGGCTCGAGGCGGTCGGCGACAGCCTGCGCCAGGAGCTGGCGCCGTGGGGGATCCGGGTGGTGCTGGTCGAGCCCGGCTCGATCGACACGCCGATCTGGCGACGGGGCGAGGCGAACGCCGACCAGAGCCTGGCCGGCTCGCCGCGCATGCAGGAGCTCTACGGGGCGGCGATCGAGCGCTACCGCAAGGTGATCCGCGACACCGCCGAACGGGGCATCCCGCCGGAGAAGCCGGCGGCGGCGATCGAGCGGGCGCTGACCACGCGACGGCCGCGCGCCCGCTACCTGGTCGGCCTCGACGCCAAGGTGCAGGCCCGCCTGATGCCGGTCCTGCCGACTCCGCTGGTCGACCGCATCATCGCCGCGTTCATGGGCTTCCCGAAGCCGCCCGACGCCGATTCCTAGCTCGGTCGAAGTCGGGACCGGCCGTCCGAGATGCGTCCGGGCGTGG
>DASZZB010000087.1:0-3395 GCA_035545115.1 Solirubrobacterales bacterium
TTAGCTCCGCATACCGGAGCTAACTGCGAACGCCACCAGGGCCCGGCGTGCCCGGCCGGCCTCTTCCCTGGCCGATCGTGGGGTCGATCATCTAGCCTGGACTGCATCGGAGGGATTTGATCGTGCTCTTTCGCCAGATCATCCATGAGGACCTCGGCTGCGCCTCATATCTGGTCGCCGACCGGGAAAGCGGCGTCGCGGTGGTCGTCGACCCACAGTGGGAGGTCGAGCCGTACCGGCGCCTCGCCCGCCTGCACGGGGTGCGGATCGGGCACATCCTCGAGACCCACAACCACGCCGACCACGTCTCCGGGCACGGCCGGCTGGTACGGCAGACCGGCGCCACGATCCACGTCCACGAGCTGGCCGAGGCGGAGTACGCGCATGAGCCGTTCGCCGACGGTTGGACCCTGACGCTGGGCGACCTCACGGTCGAGGCGATCCACACCCCCGGCCACCGCCCCGAGCACACCTGCTTCCTGCTCAGCGACGCGAGCCGTGGCGGCGCGCCCTGGGCGCTGCTCAGCGGCGACTCGCTCTTCATCGGCGACGTCGCCCGTCCCGACCTGGCGATCGAGCCGCGCGAGGGCGCGGCGCAGATGTTCCACTCCCTGCACGACCGGCTGCTGGCGCTGGACGACGAGGTCGAGGTCTGGCCCGGCCACCTCGGCGGCTCGCTCTGTGGGGGCTCCGCGATCGACCTGAAGAGCTCCTCGACGATCGGCTTCGAGCGCGCCCGCAACCCGGCGCTGGCGATCGCCGCCGAGGCCGACTTCGTCGCCAGCGCCACCTCCTCCCTGCCCGACCGCCCGCCCAACGTCGAGCAGATCGTCGCGCTCAACCGCGGTCCGCTGCTCGAAGGGCTCGGCGCGCCGCCGCCGCTCACCCCGCACGAGGTCGAGGAGGCCGTCGCGGCGGGGGCGGTGGTGATCGACGGCCGCACCAACGAGGAGTTCGACGAGTCCCACATCGCCGGCGCCCTCAGCACCTCCGCCTACGACACCGGCTTCGCGACCAAGGTCTCGCGGGTCTCGCCGCCGGGGGTCGAGATCATCGTCGTCGCCGCCAACGACGTCGACGAGTGCGAGGCGGCCGAGCTGCTCGCCGCGGTCGGGCTGCGGGTGCGCGGCTTCCTCGAGGGCGGGATGACCGCCTGGCGGACCGACGGCCGCGCGGTCGAGCGGATCGAGCTGATCGACCCCGAGGAGCTGGCGCGGCGGGTCGACGGCGCCGACGCGCCGCTGGTCCTCGACGTGCGCAACGCGGCCGAGTACGCCGCCGAGCACGTCCCCGACAGCCTCCACATCCCCTATGGCGACCTTGCCGCTCGGCTCGACGAGCTGCCCCGCGACCGCCGGATCGCGACGATCTGCCGCGGCGGCAAGCGCTCCGGCCTCGCCGCCTCGATCCTGCAGCGCGAAGGTTTCACCGACGTGATCCACGTCGGCAAGGGCGTCGGCGCCTGGCGCGAGGCCGGCAACCCGGTCGAGTCCGGCGCCGCCGCCGTCGCCGCTCCGGGCTGAGTTTTTCCCGCTACCTAATTTTGAGTAGACTGCCTGGAAGGTCGCCGCACGGGCGGCCGGATCAGAACGCGAGGAGGCCACGAGGAATGAACCACCGCACGCTCGCCGGTGCCCTCACGGCGCTGGCCCTGCTCCTGATCGCACCCGCCGCGGCATCGGCCTGGGCACCCGCCGGGGCGGCGCCGATCCACCCCGGCGTCCAGACCCACACCGCAGGCGCCCAGTGCACCGCCAACTTCATCTTCAGCGAAGGCTCGACCGTCTTCGTCGGCCAGGCGGCCCACTGCTCCGGCACCGGCGGCGAGACCGAAACGAACGGCTGCACGAGCGGCTCGCTGCCGATCGGCACCGCGGTGGAAGTGACCGGCGCCACCGCGCCGGGCAGGCTCGCCTACAACTCGTGGCTGACGATGCAGGCCGACGGCGAGTCGGACGAAAGCACCTGCGCCTACGACGACCTGGCGCTGGTCGAACTGAGCCCCGCCGACGTCGGCTCGGTCAACCCGTCGGTCCCCGGCTTCGGTGGGCCGGAAGGGGTCGGCGGCCCCGGCGAACCGGGCGCGACGATCTACTCCTACGGCAACTCCGAACTGCGCGGCGGCATCACCAAGCTGAGCCCCAAGCAGGGCCTCCTGCTGGCGAACGAAGCGGAAGGCTGGACGCACCTCGTCACCACCCTCACCCCGGGCATCCCGGGCGACTCGGGCAGCGGCTTCCTCGACGAAGCGGGCGACGCCTTCGGGGTCCTCAGCACCCTGGACCTGGCGCCCCTGCCCGGCTCCAACGGGGTCGGTGACCTGGCCAAGGAGCTCGCCTACGAGCGCGCCCACGGTCCCTATCCGGACCTGCAGCTGGTGCCGGGGACGGTCAGCTTCAAGCCGAATCTGCCGGCCGCGATCGCCGGCGCCTGAGGCGGGTCGACGCCGCGCCGATCAGCTCTTCTCAGGCACCGTCGAGGGCCTCGTTGACGAGCCGGTCGGCGGCGGCGTTCTGGGCGCGCTTGACGTGGCGGATCGACCAGGAGTCGAAGCCCGCCAGCGCCTGCTTCGCCGCCGCGTGGAGCTCCTTCATCGCCGCGTTTTTCACCTTGTAGCGGCCTTCGATCTGCCGCACCACCAGCTCCGAGTCGCCGATCAGCTCGAGCTCCGTCGCCCCGTGCGCGGCGGCCAACTCGAGGCCGCGCAGCAGCGCCCGGTACTCGGCGACGTTGTTCGTCGCCCGCCCGATCGCCTCCCCCACCGACTCGACCACGGTGCCGTCGGCGTCGCGGACGACCACCCCGATCGCCGCCGGCCCGGGGTTGCCGCGAGCGCCGCCGTCGACGTTCACCGTCAGCTTCGACATCGGGGTCAGCGATGGACCGGGCGGCCGTCGGTGGCCTCGCGGCGCGGCGGCGCGACCATCACGATCCGGCCGTCGTGGGCGGAGGCGTTCCATTGGCGTGCGGCGGGCTCGATCTCCTCGACCTCGAAGCCGCGGCGAAGCTCGTAGACGGGGCGCAGCTCGTCGCCGAGGTCGACGCCCCACTGGTACCAGGTCAGCTCCCAGGCGACGGTGACGCGGACCTCGTCGGCGGCGCCGGCCAGGTCGCCGACCGAGACCGACGGCGCCCCCAGGGTGCGGGTGAGGCCCGCGACGGTGCGGCCGGCCTCACCGGCGTTGAAGCGGGCGATCGCGCGCTCGAAGCGGCCGGTCGGCGAGAGGTCGGGCTGCAGACGGCGGGGACGCATGCCGCGCCCGGCCGGATCGGGCGGCGGCTGGAGCGCCTCGACCGGCGGTGGGGGCGGGGCCTCCTCGGCGGGCGTCGGCGGCGGCTCCGGCTCAGTCTCTACCGGGGCCTCGATCTCCGACCCGGCCTCGGGGTCGACCTCG
>DASZZB010000088.1:0-6388 GCA_035545115.1 Solirubrobacterales bacterium
CCGCATAGCGCAGCTAACTGCGAACGCCACCGGGCCGCGGGGACGGGCCGGGCCCGCTCGGGGGGTCGATCCTCTAGCCGGTGACCACCGGCGGCGGCGGCTTGCGCGGCGCCTCGATCACCGATTCGGCGGTCGAGCTGTCGTTGCTCTGGTCCGGATCCCGGGCGGCGCTCGCGACGACGGCGGTGTTCTTCAGCCTGCCCGCGCGCTTCGCGATCGCGACGACCGTGACGGTCGCCTGGGCGCCGCTCTCGATCTGGCCCAGAGAGCACTGCAGCGGCGCTCCTTTGCCGCAGCTGCCCTGGCTCGGATGCACCGAGACGACTCGCAAGCCGAGGGTCCAGCTGTCGGCGAGGCGGACGCCGATCGCGTCGTCGGGGCCCCTGTTGGTGACCCGCAGCGTGTAGGTGAGGCGGCCGCCCACCTTGGCGGTCGCGCGATCGACGTGCTTGACGACCGCCAGGTCCGCGACCGCCTGGGTCGCCGTCCCCTTGACCACCGGCGCCTCGCCGCCGGGGGGCGGAGCCAACGGGGCCGGGGTGAGCGGGTCGACCTCGACCGTCGCGCTCGAGCTGTTGTCCTCCGGCGTCGGGTCGACCTGGCCGCCGGTGACGGTCGAGGTGTTGACGATCCTGCCGCCGGCGTCGGGCGCGACCTGGCTGATCACGAGGACCACGGCGTTACCGCCGGCCGCCAGCCGGCCGAGGTCGCAGTGCAGGCCGGAGGCCACCGAGCAGGTTCCCTGCGTGGGATGCGCCGCGAGCAGCCGGATCGCGGCGGGGACCGGATCGGTGACCGTGACATCGGTGGCGTCGCTGGGCCCGGAGTTGTGGACCAGGAGGAGGTAGGTGACATGGCCGCCGGCGGTCAGGCGGTCCGGCAGCGCGATCTTCTCGATCCTCAGATCGGCTTCGGGGAAGAGCGGCAACGCCGCGGTGTCGGAGTTGTTCGAGGGGTCGGGATCGGGCGTGGTGCTAGTGACGGTGGCCGTGTCGACGAAGCCTTCCTCGGCCGAGGCCGGGATGCGGACGACGAATTCGAGGCTGACCGATTCGCCTTTGGCGAGCGAGCCGAGCGGACATCTGACTTCGCCTCCGGCCTCGGCGCAGGGCGCCTGCGCCGAGACGAATTCGAGACCGGCCGGGATCGGGTCCGCGACGAGGACGCCTTTGGCGGTGTCGGGCCCGTGGTTCGTCACCGCCAGGGTGAAGGTCGCTTCGCCGCCCGGCGTCCCCGGCGTGGGCGCGACGCTCTTCTCGATCGCCAGGTCGGCGTTGTCGGCGAATTCGACCGGCGCTTCCCCGGGCGGTTCGATCCCGATCTCGGTGACGTCGTCGGGACCGTTGACGTACCTGCCTTCTTTTTCGGAGGTGACGTTCACCTCGACCGTGCAGTACGGCATTTCGGCGGCGAGGCTGCCTTTGACGGCGATTTTGTCGCTGCCGGCGATGGCTTCGATCGTCGTCGGCGTCGCGCAGGTGGTCGAGCCCATCGCCGGACTGGCGACCACCAGCCCGGCCGGCAGGGTGTCGGTGAACGACCAGCCTTCCTTCGCCGCCAACTCGGTGGTGTTGGTGATCGTGTAGGTGAGCTGGGAGACACCGCCGACGTTCAGCACTTCGGGACTGAAGGACTTGTCGAGCTGGGGCGTCGCGTCGAGCATTTCGATGTTGTCGAAGGCGGCGTCGTTGCCGGTTTCGCTCGTCTGCCCGTTGCGCATCCTGATCCCGACCGAGGTGCCGGTGAAGAGCGTGGCCGCGTTGCCGGCGAAGGTCCCGGTCAGGAACGGCTCGGCGGTGGCCGTCCCCAGTTTCGGCGGTTCGAGCACCTGCGCGCGTTTGTCGGTGCACGGATCGATCGGGGTCGTGAAGGTCGGGATTTCCAGCGCCCCGTCCAGAAGGTAGAACTTCAGTTCGGCGTGGTTGCGATGGCAGTTGGTCTCGACCGAGTCGACCGAGAAGGTGATGAAGCGCCCGTCGGCGGCGACCGGGATCGGCTTCAGCGTTTCGAACTGGACCGCGTCGGCGGGCAGGATCGATTTGCCGTCGGTGTAGGCGGACACGGCGTGGTTCGCCAACGGGTCGCCGCGCAGTTTGCCCAGCACCCAGGCCATCTGCCGGACCCGATTGAAGGCGACTTCTTCGCAGTCGGTTTTCAGCAGCCGTTCGTTCGATTCGAACTCGACGATGAAGCCGTTGCAGTTTTTGAGGAAGAAGGGGTCGGCGCCGTAGGTCATCGAGAGCGGTGGCGCGCCTTGGTATTTGCTCAGCAGCACCGGCGCCCGCGCCATCTCGTTCTCGAAGTCCTCCGCGTAGAGGACCCGCGGCGCCTGCGGGATGCCGAGGCGGGCGGCGCGGCTCTTGCCGGGACGGGCGCCGGTGGGCGCGCCGGTGACGGGCGCCGGGGCGACGGCGAGCGAGGAGACGAGCGCGAGCGCCGCCAGACCCGAGACCAGACCGGTGCGTGAGCCAGGAGTCTTCGACATCGGCACTCCTTCTTGCCGCGAACTGCGATCGCCCCTTTTTGCAGGGCAATCCTCGGAGCAGTCTATACCCGTCTTTCAACGATCAAGACACGCGGACCGGGATGCCGGGCAGGCCGTCGCGGCCGATCGTCCTCACCAGCCAGTCGATCGCGCGGTTGGCGAGCCGGATGCAGCCGTGGCTGGCGGCGCTGCCCAGCGGGTCGGACAGGCTGGCCCCGCCGCGCCCGTGGATCCCGACCTCGCCGCTGCCTCCTTCGAAATGCCGCAGGACGTCGCTGTGTGCGGTGAGGCCGAGGACCCAGGACCCAACGAAGGAGTCCGGGTCAGCGCGCCAGACGTGGACGATCGAGAAGATGCCCGGTGGGGTCGGCGTGTCGGGCGCACCGACGACCGCGTGAAGCATCCGCAGGAGATGTCCGCCGCGATAGACGTCGAGGGTGCGGGAAGGGAGCGATGCGACCAGGCGCCACGGGGTCGGGCGGACGAGCAGCCGCCGCGCCGAGGCCCAACCCGCCCGCCGATTGGGACGGCCGGGGAGTCGCACCTTCACCCAGCAGCGCCCACCGGCGGTCGCGAGCGTCCGCAGCACCAGGAGCCAGTCCGCAGCCGCCGGATCGGCGGCCCCGATCCGCTCGCCGCCCGTCCCCGGGATGCCCCGGTAGACCGGGACGACCCCGACCGGCGCCGCCCGCCAGGCCGACCTCTCGCCCGGCCCCCCGATCGGCGGGCCGGCCGGCCCGCCCGCCCGGCACGAGTGCGAGGCCGCCGCCGCACCAGGGCCGATCAGGAGCGTCGCCACCAGCACCGCGACGGCGCACAAGGACGAGCTCACCTTCCGGTCGGCCATGAGACGACGATAAGCCGTCGTCGCCTGGTCAGGGCGCCGGCGATCCTGCGGTGGCGGCCGGAGGTCGGGGCCGCCTGGCACGGACCCTCAGGTCATCAGGCCGGGTCGGCGACCGGCCGCTCGGATTCGAGGCCGGCCTCGGGGGAGATCAGGATCGCGCCCTCGCCGGTCACGTAGGCCTCCTCCCCATGCTGGGTGACGTCCATGCCGATCGCCTCCTGGTGCTCGCTCGAGCGCAGCGGGGTGAACAGGCCGATCAGCCTCAGCAGGACGAAGGTCATGGCGAAGGCGTAGGCAGGCGCCGCGATCGCGGCGAGGGCCTGGTGGCCGAGCTGCGCCGCGTCGCCGTAGAGGAGCCCGTCGGAGACGCCGTTCCAGGCCGCCTCGGCGAAGAAGCCGACGAAGAGGATGCCGATCAGGCCCGCGGTGCCGTGCGCGGCGAGCACGTCGAGGGTCTCGTCGACCCGGGTCCGCGTGCGCCAGGCGATGATCAGGTAGCTGGGGAGCGCCGCCAGCGCGCCCAGCAGCATCGCCCAGCCGGGGCTGACGTAGCCGCCCGCCGGGGTGATCGCGACGCAGCCGACGACGATCGCGGTCGCGGCGCCGATCGCCGTCACCTTGCGTCCCCGGATCATGTCGAGGACGAACCAGACGAGCAGCGTGCAGGCGGGGCAGAGCAGGGTGTTGGTGAAGGCGAGCACCGCCGGGTGGCCGGTCGAGAGGCCGCTGCCACCGTTGAAGCCGAACCAGCCGAACCAGAGGAGGCCCGCCCCGAGCAGCACGTACATCGCGTTGTGCGGCAGCAGCGCCTGCCGTCCGTAGTCCTTGCGGGCGCCGACCACCAGCGCCGCGGCCAGCGCCGAGAACCCCGATCCCATCTCGACCGGCACGCCGCCGGCGAAGTCGAGCGTGCCGCCGGCCTGGAGCCAGCCGCCGCCGAAGGCCCAGTGGGCCAGCACCGCGTAGACCAGCACCGACCACAGCGCCGCGAAGAGGAGGAAGGGACCGAACCGCATCCGCTCGACCACGGCGCCGGAGACGAGGGCGACCGTGATGATGCAGAAGGTCGCCTCGAAGGCCATGAAGAGCAGTTGCGGGATCGCCGTCCCGGCGCGCGGCGCGAAGGTCACTCCCGCGAGGCCGACGTTGCCGAGGCCGCCGATCAGCGAGCCGGTGCCGTCGAAGGCGAGCGAGTAGCCGACCAGCGCCCAGGTGACGGTCGCGACGGCGAGCGCGGCGATGCACATCATGAAGGTGTTGAGGGTGTTCTTCGAGCGCACCAACCCGGCGTAGAAGAGGCCCAGCGCCGGGGTCATCATCAGGACGAGCGCCGTCGCGACCAGCATCCAGGCGGTGTCGCCGGAGTCGATCCCCGCGGGCGCCGTGAGCGCTGCCGCGATCATTGGTCGACCGGGGTCACGGCGCCCATGTCGGTGTCGCCGGTGCGGATGCGGACCGCCCGCTCGAGCGGCACGACGAAGATCTTGCCGTCGCCGACCTCGCCCGTCCGGGCGCCCTCGCAGAGCGCGTCGATCGTCGGCTGCACGAAGGAATCGGAGACGGCCACCTCGAAGCGGACCTTCTCGGCGAGGCCCATCTTCACCGTGGTGCCGCGGTAGGTCTCGACCCGCTCCAGCTCGCCGCCGTGGCCCTGGACGCGGCTGATCGAGACGCCGCGGACCTCCGCCCGGTAGAGGGCCTCCAGCACGTCGTTGGCCTTCTCGGGCCGCACGATGCCGATCACCAGCTTCACCGCTCTTCTTCCTCCATGCCTGCCACGTGGGGCGCGAGCCTACCGTCAGATCGCGGCGCGACGACCTGACCGGGGCGATTTCAGAGCTCGCGCAGCGCGGGGAGCAGCTCGCGCTCGGCCCAGGCGGTGAACTTCTCCTGGTGCCCGGCGCCGATCTGGACCAGGGCGATCTCGGTGAAGCCGGCCTCGACGAAGGGCTTGATCTTCTCCACATGCTCGGCGACGTCGGGGCCGCAGGGGATCGATCCGGCGACGTCCTCGGGGGTGACGAACCGGGCCGCGGCGTCGAAGGAGTCCGGGTTGGGGAGGTCGGCCATCACCTTCCAGCCGAGGCCGAACCAGCGGAACTGCTCGTGGGCACGCTGCAGGGCGGCGTCGCGATCCTCGTCGTAGGAGACGGCGATCTGGCCGACCCGCGGCTTGCCCGCGCCGCCCGCCGCGTCGAACATCTCGCCCAGCTCGGCTTTCGGCTCGACCGCGATCATCAGGTCCGCCTTGCGCCCGGCGAGCGCGCAGGACTCGGCCCCGGAGACGGCGACGCCGATCGGCACCCGCCGCTCGGGCAGGTCCCAGAGCCGCGCCGTCTCGAGGTCGAAGAACTCGCCGTGATAGCTGACCGCCTCATCGGTCGCGTCGAAGAGGGCGTCGATCACGTCGATCGCCTCGGAGAGCATCGAGTGGCGGGTGCCGACCGCGGGCCAGCCACCGCCGACCACGTGCTCGTTCAGGTTCTCCCCCGCCCCCAGACCGAGGCGGAAGCGGCCGGCGGCGAGGATCCCCATCGTCGCCGCTTTCTGGGCGACGATCGCCGGGTGGTAGCGGACGGTCGGGCAGGTGACGTAGGTCATCAGGCCGATCCGCTCGGTCGTCGCGGCGGCGGCGCCGAGCACCGACCAGGCGTATGGCGAGTGGCCCTGCTCGACCAGCCAGGGCTGGAAGTGGTCGCTGATCACCGCGAAGTCGAAGCCCGCCTGCTCGGCGCGGCGGACGTCGGCGACCAGCGCGTCCGGCGGCGACTGCTCGCACATCATCGTGTAGCCGAACTCGGGCACCGATACCGGGTACCCCGCGCAAGGAGCTGGAGAAAGAGGCGGCGCGACTGGAGATCAAAGGCCGCTCGAAGATGGGCAAGGACGAGCTCCGCCACGCGATCTCCCGCACGAAGTGAACCGCCCGGCGGGGCTCGGATGGGTGATTCCGGGAGCCGTGGGGGCGGCAGATGGCGGGGAGGGATGGGGCATGGCGGCTGTCGCCCGGGGAAGGGACGCGGCCGTCCCCGCCCCCGCCCAGGCAGGGGGTGGGC
>DASZZB010000089.1:0-3651 GCA_035545115.1 Solirubrobacterales bacterium
GGCCCGGGCGCGTCCCCCCGCGCGGCGATCGCCCGCGGCGGGCCGTGGCGGCACGCCGCCGCCCGCGCCCCTCGCCCCGCCCCCGTGGCGGCGTCAACCCGTGACCCGCGCGGCGACGGTCTCGAGCGCCTTGCGTCGCGCCTCGTCGACGCCCGTCCTCGGGTCGTCGACGGCCTTCACTTCGGGATGGATGCCGCCGGTGCGGGCCAGGTTTTCCCCGTCCGGGGTGAAGTATTCGCCGACCGTCAGCTTCAGCGCGCCGCCGTTGGCCAGCCCGTGCTCTTCCTGGAAGACGCCCTTGCCGTAGGAGCGGGTCCCGACGACGGTCGCGCCACCGTCCTCCTGCAGTGCCGCGGTGAGGATCTCGGCGGCGCTCGCCGTGCCCCGGTCGATCAGCACGTCATAGGGGACCTCGACGATCCGGCCACCGTCGGTTTCCTTCGTCGCATCGCCCTTGGTCCGCGATCTCGTCGTCACCACGGCTTCGCCCGCGGGCAGGAAGAGCGAGGCGGTGTCGACCGCCTCCTCGAGCAGCCCGCCGGGGTTCTCGCGCAGATCGAGCACCAGCCCTTCCGCCCCTTCCTGCTTCACCTTTTCGATCCCGTGCGCCAGCTGTTCGCTCGCTTCCTCGCTGAAGGAGAAGAGCCTCACGTAGCCGATCTTCCTGCCGTCGGCCTTGAACAGGTGCGCCGAGACGTTGGGCAGCTCGACCTCCGCCCGGGTCAGCGTCTTCTGGGTCGTCGCGCCGGTCTTGCCGTCGAGCACGCCGACCGTCACCTCGGTGCCTTCCGGTCCCTTGATCCTCTCCGTGGCTTCGGTGGAGTCGAGGCCGGCGATCGAGTCGCCTTCGACCGAGACGATCGTGTCCCCCGTCTCGATCCCGGCCGCTTCGGCGGGCGAGCCGTGGAACACCTTCACCACGTGCAGCCCCTTCTTCACCCCGACGACGCTCAGGCCGATCCCCGAGAAGTGCCCTTCGATCTCCTGGTTGAACCCTTCCAGGCTTTCCGGCGAGAAGTAGTCGCTGAAGCGGTCCTCGTGCTTTTTGCGCAGCTCCCGCACCATCCCCTGCAGCGAGGCGTTGCCCAGTTCGGTGTCGCCGACCTTGCGGAAGTAGTTGTCCTTGATGATTTCCGCCGCTTCGCCGACCAGGCTGGTCGGTTCTTCGGTGAACGCTTCGCGGGCGAAGCTGGGCAGCTTCGAGGGGTGGCCGCCGAGGTAGACCCCGGCGACCAGGAAAGCGACCAGGGCGACGCCGAAGGCGACCGCGCCGCGCGCCCTCACGCGGGCCTCAGACCCGCAGGAAGCGGCGCAGCGTGACGCCCGACCCGATCGTCGAGACGAGGATCGCGGCGCCGAAGAGGATCGCGATCAGCAGCGGGAAGGCGAGGGTGCCGTCGTGCTGGGCCGCGGCGAAGGAGTTGGTGTCGCTGAGCGGGTCGACGATCGTGATCTTGCCGATCCACAGGATGATTATGGCGATCAGGCCGCCGAGGAATCCGACCACGACCCCCTCGATCACGAACGGCCAGCGGATGAACCAGCGGGTCGCGCCGACCAGCCGCATCACCTCGACCTCGCGCCGGCGGGTGAAGATCGAGAGCCGGATCGTGTTGCCGATCAGCATCAGCGAGGCGAGCACGAGGAGCGCCATGATCACCGTGAGGACGATCTTCAGCGCGCTCGTCACCTTCTCGATCTTCGCGGTCGACTGCTGGCGGCTGAACGGGTTGGAGATCGCGGCGCTGACCGGGTGCGCCTTGCCGCCCGCGGTCCGCCCCATCACTTCGTCTTCGATCTGCCGCAGGTCGGAGGCGTCGACCGCCTTCACCTGCAGGCTGGCGGGCAGCGGGTTGGTGTGCAGCTCTTCGACGATCGATTTGTCCTTCAGTTCGCTTTTCAGCGTCCGCAGCGCTTCCTGCTTGGAGATGAAGGTGACCGAGGCGACGTTCGGGACGGCTTCGACCCGCTCCTTCGCCTGCGCGATTTCGGCGTTGGTCGCGTCGTCGTAGAGGGCGAACTGGACGTTCAGCTCGCCGCGCACTTCGTCGGACTTCGCCTGCGCGGTCTGGAAGATCGGAATCAGGACGCCGAGCAGGACCACGGTGACGACGGTGGTCACGACCGCCGCCAGGGTCGGCGCGCCGTTGCGGCGCAGGGCGCGGAACGCCTCCGAGAAGAAGAAGACGATGCGGGACATCAGCGGGTGAGCGAGTGCCCGTGGCCGTTGGTCTTGCGCTCGCCCTCGGCGCCGACCCCCATCTCGGCCCGCATCCGCAGGCCGAATTCGGTGGTCGACTCCTCGGTGTAGCCGCCGGAGACCTCGTCGCGGACGACGCGGCCCTCGTAGAGCTCGACCACGCGGCGGCGCATGTTGTCGACCATCTCGCGGTCGTGGGTGACGACGAGGACCGTGGTGCCGGTCTTGTTGATCCGGTAGAGCAGCTGCATGATCCCGATCGAGGTGACCGGGTCGAGGTTGCCCGAGGGCTCGTCGGCCAGCATCAGCGGCGGGTGGTTGACGAAGGCGCGGGCGACCGCGACGCGCTGCTGCTCACCGCCGGAGAGCTGGTCCGGGTAGTTGTGCAGCTTGGTCGAGAGGCCGACCAGGCGCAGCGTCGCCGGCACCTGCTCGCGGATTTCGTGGCGGCCGGCGCCGATCACCTGCAGCGCGTAGGCGACGTTGTCGTAGACGGTGCGGTTGGGGAGCAGCTTGAAGTCCTGGAAGACCGTGCCGATGTTGCGCCGCAGCTGCGGGATCTTCTTCTCCGGCATCGTGGCGATATCGCGGCCGGCGATCCGCACCGAGCCCTCGGTGACGTCGAGCTCGCGGATCAGCGTCTTGATCAGGGTCGACTTGCCGCAGCCGGTCGGGCCGACCAGGAAGACGAACTCCCCGCGGCCGATCGAGAGCGAGACCCGGTCGAGCGCCATGTGGCCGCCCGGGTAGACCTTGGTCACGTCCTCCAGCTCGATGATCGGCGCGCGGCGACCGCGCGAGCGCACGGGCTCGGGACGCTGCTGCTTGTTCCTGCGGAGACGGGCCATCGGTGAGAGGTGCTTTCTGCGAGGACAAGATGACTCCTGCGGCGCCTCGGCGGCGAAATTTCGCGCCCAGAAAAGTGCCGTTTGGCTCTGCGCCTGTGACCGAAGTCATGGATCCGCCCCATCGGGGGTCGGGACGAATGGCGCCATGGCGACCGCGGGCGCCGGCCGCGGATGTCGCCTCCTTGCAGCATCTTGGTCGTCACGGAGCCAAACCCTGCGATGAGCGAGGCAGCCCGTGGTGTCGGCAGATCGACGACGCGGGTCACCGGAAGATCGATTCCACGGCCTCGGGCCCATGGCGCTTCGGGGGCGCCGGAGGATGTTGGGGTCGGCGGCGGGACGGCAAGGGACGGGGAAGGGACCCGGCCATCTCGGCGGCGGCCCGGGCCGGCTGTGGCCGCCGCCGCGATGGCCGGGTCTGGGGAGGACGGCTGGAGTTCGGAGGGACGGCCGGGGGTCCGAAGGGGCGGCCGGGGAGTGCGGTCGTCCTTTGTTCGGCCGTGCGGGCCGAAGGACGACCGCGCCGGACGGGGTGACGCCGAGGCCCGGTGCTCGTGACGGAGATGCCGGGAACCACGCGGGTGACGTGAGGAAGGAGTCGTG
>DASZZB010000090.1:0-26591 GCA_035545115.1 Solirubrobacterales bacterium
CGGGATGGGGCGGAGGGCGCTCGTCCTCCTCTTGACGTCGGCCCTCGCCCTCGCGGCGCTTCCGCCGCAGCCGAGCGCCGCCGCCGAAAGGGAACGACCGGGGCCGAACGACGTCACCGCGGCCGAAGCGAGCGCCGCCGCGGCCAGGGACCCGAACGTCCTCAGGGAGCGGCGCGAGCACCCCGACCTCGCTCCCAGCCCCGCCTTCAAGGACGAAAGATGGGAGGTCGGCTGGTTCGAAGGCGACCACGAGTACGCGCTGGTCATGGTCGCCCCGAAGACCGGCGCGGTGACCGAGTCGTGGACCGGCTACCAGGTCGCCTGGGAAATGGCGCGCGGCTACTCGGGCGAGTTCGCCCACTCGTTGAACTCGCCGTTCGTCTGGCTGCCGCTCTGCGCCTTCTTCC
Source organism: Solirubrobacterales bacterium (assembly GCA_035545115.1). Lineage (GTDB taxonomy): Bacteria > Actinomycetota > Thermoleophilia > Solirubrobacterales > 70-9 > VAYN01. Next base: position 408 of record DASZZB010000090.1, read on the forward strand.
TGGTCGGCCTCCTCGACTGGAGGCGATGGCGGCGGATCGCCAACCTCGACCTGCTGGTGCTGCTCGGCTTCGGCGTCTCGCATTTCTTCTTCAACCGCGGCGACATCGGGATCTCGGTGCCGCTCGCCTACCCGGTGCTGGTCTACCTGTTGGTCAGGTGCCTGTGGATCGGCTTCCGCGGGCGGGGGAGCGGGCTGCGCCCGGTCTGGCCGACGATGTGGCTGCTGGTCGCGGCGCTCTTCCTGATGGGCTTCCGGGTGGGGCTCAACATGGCCGACGCGGGGGCGATCGACGTCGGCTACGCCGGGGTTGTCGGCGCCGACAAGATCGTCCACGGCGAACCGCTCTACGGCGACTTCCCGGCGGACATCCACTCCGGCGACACCTACGGCCCGGTCGACTACCTGGCCTATGTCCCCTTCGAGCGCGTCTGGCCTTACTCGGGCGAATGGGACGACCTGCCCGCCGCCCACGGCGCCTCGATCGCCTTCGACGTCGCCACCTTCATCCTGCTGATCGTCCTCGGCATCCGCATCCGCCCCGGCCCCTCCGGCCGCCGCCTCGCCGCGATCCTCGCCTTCGGCTGGGCCGCCTTCCCCTACACCGCCTACGTCCTCGAGTCCGACTCCAACGACTCGCTGGTCGCGGCGCTGCTCGTGGCGACCCTTGTGCTCTTGGCAAGGCCCTTCTGGCGCGGCGTCACTCTGTCCTCGGCCACGTGGGCGAAGTTTGTCCCGCTGATGATCGCCCCGATGCTCTTGACCTATGAGCCGTATTCGTCCCTTCCAGCTTCCGAGCCTGGGGCGGACGCGGCGAACCCTGAAGCCGGCCCCGATCCGGGAGAACACGGCGCCCGAGCACGTATACGTCGCGCGCAGGGTGCCGTGTTCTCCCGCTCGGCGCTCTTCTTCATCATCGGCCTCGTCGCAGTGACGATCGCCGTCATGCTCTGGCCCGCCATCGACCCCGGTCTGAAGACCTTCTACGAACGCACGGTCGCCGCCCAGGCCGGCCGCGTCTCCCCGTTCAGCGTCTGGGGCCAGGACGAAGCCCTCGAACCGATCCGCATCGCCCTCCTCGCCGCCACCGGAGCGCTGGCGCTCGGCCTCGCCTTCGTCCCGCGCAGGAAGTCCCTGATCCAGGTCGCGGCGCTCTCTGCCGCCCTGATGCTCGGCGTGCAGATCACCCTCCACCACTGGTTCTACCTCTACATCGTCTGGTTCTTCCCGCTGCTGCTGATCGCCCTCGCCCTGCTCGAGCCGACCGACGAGCCGGAGGAAGGGCCTATCCCGTCGGAGCGGGAGCGGGGACCATCACCGGCTCGATCGAATCGGCCAGTCCCCGCCGGTTGACGTCGACCACGGCGCCCATCACCCAGACGTCCTCGGCGGCGGTCTCGAAGCGGGTCGGCATCTGGGTGACGAGCGCGCCGAGCGCGTCCTCGATCCGCACCCCGAGGATGCTCTGCCGTGAGCCGGTCATGCCGACGTCGGAGATGAAGGCGGTGCCCCGCGGCAGCACCCGGCCGTCGGCGGTGGGGACGTGGGTGTGGGTGCCGAGCACGGCGGCGACGCGGCCGTCGAGGTGCCAGCCCATCGCCACCTTCTCGCTGGTCACCTCGGCGTGGAAGTCGACGATCACCGCGTCGGCGTCGAGCCGCTCGAGGATCGCGTCGACGGCGTCGAACGGGGCGCGCGCCACCTTCAGCCCGACCCCGCCGCTGAGGTTGACGACCGCCACCCGCATCCCGTCCGCCTCGACCACGGCGTGGCCGTTGCCGGGGTTGGCGCTCGGGTAGTTGGCCGGGCGGATCACCCGCTCCGCGCGTTCGAGGAACGGGTAGGCGTCGCGGTGGCGGTAGACGTGGTTGCCGGTGGTGATCACCGCGGCGCCGGTGTCGAAGATGTCGTTGGCGGTCCGTTCGGTGATCCCCATCCCGCCCGCCGAGTTCTCGCCGTTGACGACGATCAGGTCCGGTTCGTGGCGCTCGCGCAGCGACGGCATCGTCTCGCGCAGCCCCCGCCGCCCGGGCCCGCCGACCACGTCGCCGATGAAGAGCAGCCGCATGGCGCGACTCTAGCCGCCGGCCGGTGCTCCCGGGCGGTGTGGGATGGTGCGACCGTGGCCGCGGTCCCCGACGATGCGGAGCTGGTGCGGCGGGCGCTCGCCTACCCCTACGACCAGCCCGCGGGCTCCTTCGTCCAGGTCGGCGACCGCACCCTGCCGGTGCCGCCCGAGGAGATCGACGTCGGCGGTCGCCGGGCGCTTCTCGCCTACGGCGCCAACGCCTCGCCCGAGGCGCTGACCCGCAAGCTGGCGCACCTGCCGCCTCGCCCGATCGCGGTGTTGCGGGTCGCGCTCCGCGGCTGGGACGTCGTCTACTCGGCCCACGTCACCCGCTACGGGGCGGTGCCCGCCGCGGTGGTGGCGAGCCCGGGCACGGTGGCGAGCGTCCACCTCGTCTTCCCCGACGACGAGCAGCTGGCGGCGCTGGCGGCGACCGAGGGGCAGAACTACCGCCTCGAGCGGCTGGCCGACTTCACCGCCGAGCTGGAGATCGGGGGAGAGGGACCGCGGGAGATCGACGCCTTCCTCAGCGTCCACGGTCCCCTGCTCCTCGACGGCGCGCCGGTCGCCGTCGCCGCGATCCCCGCCCGCGACCGCGTCTTCGCCGAGCTGACGACGCCGCAGATGATCGACCGCGTCCGCGCCGCCCTCACCCCCGACCTCAACCTCCGCGAGTTCATCCTCCACCAAGTCACCCACGGCGGCGCCTCACCCCTACCCGAGCTCCCCGGTTGATGGGCCGAAAAGTCCTCTATATCAGGACTTTTCGGCCCATCAACATCTAGACCCGGGCGAAGCGGCGGAGGGCGAGGCGGGCGATCAGGGCGTAGGCGAGAACGAGGATCGCCAGGTGGAGGAGGGGGGTGCCGATCGTCCCGTTGCCGGCTTCGAGCGCCGCGGTGATCGCTTCCAGGGCCGGCTTGAAGGGGAAGATCGCGGTGATCACCTTGATCACGTCGAAGAGGCCCGCGCCGACCGTGCCCGAGGGGACGAGCGAGAGGAAGGCGACCGGCAGGGTGACCATGAAGGCGAGCAGGGAGACGGCACGGACCTCGCGCGCCACCGCCCCGAGTGCCGCCCCGGCCGCCGCCAAGGCCGCGCCGCCGAGCAGGATCGCCGCCAGCCAGAGGCCGAACCGCCCCCATTCGAGCGGCGTGAAGATCGTCAGCCCGGCCAGCATCAGGATCGTCACCACCAGCCCGACCGCGACCCCGAGCAGGACCTTCTCGCCGAGCAGCGCCTCGCTCGAGACGAGCCCGCGGGTCAGCCGCGGGTAGGCGTTCTCCTCGCGCTCCAGGGCCAGCGACCCCGCCACCAGGAGCACCGTGACGAAGGCCAGCGTGAGGGTCGCGGCGACGGCGATCGCGAAGGTTTCCAGCGGCGGCGACGAGCCCCCGATCGCGACCTTGTGCACCGCGATCGGCTCGGCGAGCCGATCGAGCAGCGGTCCGGCGATGTCGAGGTTTTCGCCCGCCTCGGTGGCGAATTCGGTCACCTGCGCGAGCGCCACCCGCAGCGGTCCCCTCGGCAGCGCCGGTTCGAGCGCCGCGAGGATGTGGGCGCTCGCCTGGAGGCCGAGGATGTGGATCCCGCCGCCCAGCACCGGCAGGTTGCCGCCCCTGATCACCAGGTTCAGGTACTTGCCGCCTTCGACCGCGATCCGCTTCGCGATCGCCAGGTTCGCCTGGGCCAGCAGCGCGGTGATCTTGTCGTTCACGGCGCTCGACTTCAGCGGGTCGGATTCGTTGACCAGCACTTCGACCTTCGGCGTGCCGGGCGTGAAGGTGGCGAGCGAGTTGATCTTGTCGACCAGGTCTTCGGGCAGGATCAGCGCCGCCAGCACGTCGCCCGCTTCGACCTTCCTCACCGCTTCCTCCCGCGAGCGGACGCGGACGCATTCGACCCGCTCGCAGATCCGCTGCTGGACGTTCGCGGTGGGGAGCTTCTGGCCGCTGAGGCTGATCCGCGCGTTCGCCGGCACCTCGTTGAGGAAGGCGACCCGCGGCTTCTCCGGCCCGCGCGAGACGGCCAACCCGACCAGGATCGCGATCAGCACCGGATAGAGGACGAGCAGCACCGCCTGCAAGGGGGAGCGGCGGAGGATCTGCAGATCCTTCAGCAGCAGCCAGCGCACGTCAGTGCCCCCGGTGGTGGAGGTAGGCGACGAAGGCGGTCTCGAAGTCGCGATCGGCGGCGGCCCCGTCGGCGGCCTCGCGCCGCACCGCCTCGCGCAGCTCCTCGGCCGAGCCGTCGAAGAGCGCCTCGCCGTCGGCCAGCACCAGGAGCCGGTCGCCGTAGCGCTCCGCCTCCTGGATGTCGTGGGTCGAGAAGATCACCGTCGTCCCCCGTCCGGCGAGCCCGGCGACGAACTCCCAGAGGCGCGCCCGCCGGCGCGGGTCGAGGCCGACGCTCGGCTCGTCGAGCAGCAGCACGCTCGGCCGCGCCAGCAGGCCGATCGCGATGTTGATCCGCTGCTGGTTGCCGCCGGAGAGGCGGGCGACGATCTCGTCGCGGCGCTCGCCGAGCCCGGAGAGCGCGAGCATCTCCTCGACCGAGGCGCGCGGGTCGGGGTGCTTCTCCAGCCGCGCGAACAGCAGCAGGTTCTCCTCGACGGTCAGCCGCCGGTAGAGGGCCGCCTGCTGGGGGACCCAGCCGACCGCCCCGGCGCCCAGCGCCAGCTCGCCGCCGTCGGGACCGAGGATCCCGGCGAGGATCGAGAGCAGGGTCGTCTTGCCCGCCCCGTTCGGCCCGATCACCGCGACCAGCTCGCCCGGCGCCGCCGCGAAGCTCACCCCGCGCAGCGCCTCGCGCCCGCCGTAGCGCTTGATCAGCCCCCGTGCCTCGAGTGCGGCTGTCGTCCCCCCGGCCATCGCGGAAACCTAGCGCCGACGCCAGAACCCTAAGATCAAGGTGATGCCCTTCCCCGCGACCCGCATGCGGCGCCTGCGGAGCACCGACACCCTGCGCGCGCTGGTGCGCGAGACCGAGCTCACCCCCGCGCACCTGATCATGCCCGCCTTCGTGATCGCCGGCGAGGACATCCGTGAGGAGGTGCCGTCGATGCCCGGGATCGAGCGCTACTCGATCTCCAACCTGGTCGAGCACGCCGGCGAGGTCGCCGCCGCCGGGATCGGGACCCTGCTCCTCTTCGGCATCCCGGCCGACAAGGACGAGGTCGGCTCCGGCGCCTACGACGACGAGGGGATCGTGCAGATGGCGGTCCGGGCGCTGAAGGACGCCCATCCCGACCTCACCGTGATCACCGACGTCTGCCTCTGCGAGTACACCTCGCACGGCCACTGCGGGATCCCCGATGCCGACGGCAAGATCCAGAACGACCTCAGCGTCGAGCTGCTCGCCAAAACGGCGATCTCCCACGCCGACGCGGGCGCCGACGCGGTCGCGCCGAGCGACATGATGGACGGCCGCGTCGGCGCGATCCGCTTCCAGCTCGACGAGGAGGGCCACCCCGACGTGCCGATCCTCGCCTACAGCGCCAAGTACGCCTCGGCCTTCTACGGGCCGTTCCGCGACGCCGCCGGGTCGACCCCCGGCTTCGGCGACCGGCGCGGCTACCAGATGGACCCGTCCAACGCCGCCGAAGCGGTGCGCGAGGCCGAGCTCGACCTCGAGGAGGGCGCCGACATGCTGATGGTCAAGCCCGCCGGCCCTTATATGGACGTCATCCGCCGCGTCAAGGAGGCGACCGGCGCGCCCGTCGCCGCCTACCATGTCTCCGGCGAGTACGCGGCGCTGAAGGCCGCCGCCCAGAACGGCTGGCTCGACGAGCGCCAGGCCGTCCTCGAGACGCTGACCGGGATCCGCCGGGCCGGCGCCGACGCGATCGTCACCTACTACGCGAAGGAGGCCGCAGGTTGGCTTCAGTGAAAGTTCCGCAGTCGAAGGCGCGCACGCGCAAGGACGGCGCCGCGATCCCGCTCGACGAGACCGACAAGCGGCTGATGAACCTGCTGCAGTCGAGCTTCCCGCTCGACCCCGAGCCGTTCGCGCTCATCGCCGGCGAGGCCGACCTGGAGCTGGGCGATGTGCTCGCCCGCACCCAGCGCCTGCTCGACGGCCGGATCATCCGCGAGATCACGCCGATCTTCGACACCCGGGCGCTCGGCTACGAGTCGATGCTGGTGGCGGCGAAAGTCGACTCCGAGAACCCGCAGCGGGCGGCGCGGATCGTCAACGCCCACCCCGGCGTCTCACACAACTACCTGCGCACCCACGACTTCAACCTCTGGTTCACGATCGCCACGCCACCCGACTCGAAGCTCGGCCTGCAGCGCACCCTCGAGGCGCTGATGGAGGAGACCGGCGCCGAGTCGATGCGCGAACTGCCGACCCTCACCCTGTTCAAGATCAACATGAACCTGGAGATGGAGAGGGGGACCGACGCGCTCGCCGCCGCGGTCGAGGCGGCACCGCCGCGCGAGCTCGAGGCACAGCCCTACGACGAGCGCGACATCGAGATCATCAAGGCGCTGCAGGGGCCGATGCAGGCGACCGAGCGCCCCTACGACGAGGCCGCCGCCGCGGTCGGGCTCTCGACCGAGGAGCTCCTCGACCACCTCGCCGCCATGGTCGACCGCAAGATCCTGCGTCGCGTCGCGGCGATCCTCTTCCACCGCCGGGCGGGCTTCTCGGCCAACGGGATGGGCGTCTGGAAGGTCCCCGAGGACCAGATCCTCGAGATCGGCGGGCGGATGGCGGCGACCCGCGGGATCAGCCACTGCTACCAGCGGCCGACCTATGCCGACTGGCCCTACAGCGTCTTCACCATGGCCCACGGCCGCTCGAAGGAGGAGTGCGACGCGGTGCTCGACTCGATCGCCGAGAGCTGTGCGATGGGTCCCGACGACCGCGCCACGCTCTACTCCTCGACCGAGTACAAGAAGATCCGCCTCCACTACTTCACGCCGGATTACGCCGAGTGGGAGGCGGCGCACTCCTGAGCGCTCCTCTGAACGTCTACGACCGCGCCCGGGCGGTGCTGCCGGGCGGGGTGAACTCACCGGTCCGCGCGATGCGCCAGATCGGCCGCGACCCGGTCTTCATCCAGCGCGGCGAAGGCGCCGAGCTGGTCGACGTCGAAGGCAACCGCTACATCGACTGGGTCTGCTCCTGGGGGCCGCTGATCCTCGGCCACGCCGACCCGGCCGTCGTCTCGGCGGTGATCGAGGCGGCCAAGCGCGGCACCTCCTACGGCGCCGCGACCGCGATCGAGGTGCGGTTGGCCGAGGAGGTGGTGAGCCGCTTCCCCTCGATCGAGATGGTGCGGATGACCAGCTCCGGGACCGAGGCGGCGATGAGCGCGGTGCGGCTGGCCCGGGCGATCACCGGCCGCGAGGTCGTGGTCAAGTTCGCGGGTGCCTACCACGGCCACTCCGACGGCCTGCTCGCCGAGGGTGGCTCGGGGATGGCGACGCTCTCGGTGCCGGGCAGCCCCGGCGTGCCGCCGGCGATGGCGGCGCTGACCGTGGTGGTGCCGTGGAACGACCGCGCCGCGGTCGAGGCGGCGCTCGCCGAGCACGAGGTCGCGGCGCTCCTGGTCGAGCCGGTGGCCGCGAACATGGGGGTCGTCCCGCCCGCCGAGGGCTTCCTCGGGTTCCTCCGCGAGGCGACCCGCGCCGCCGGCGCGCAGCTGATCTTCGACGAGGTGATCACCGGCTTCCGCGTCGCCCGCGGCGGCGCCCAGGAGCTCTACGGGATCGAACCCGACCTGACCGTGCTCGGCAAGATCATCGGCGGCGGCCTGCCCGCCGCGGCCTTCGCCGGGCCCGCCGCGGCGATGGAGCGGATCGCCCCGGCCGGTGACGTCTACCAGGCGGGGACGCTGTCGGGGAACCCGCTTGCCGTCGCCGCCGGGCTGGCGACCCTGGACGGGCTCGACGCCGCCGCCTACGAGCGGCTCGGCGCGCTGACCGACCGCCTCGCCGACGGCTTCGAGGCGCTCGCCGCCGACCGGCCGCTGCAGGTCTCGCGCGCCCCCGGCCTGGTCACGCTCTTCTTCGGCGAGCGCCCGGTACGCAACTTCGACGACGCAACCGCCTGCGACACCGAGGCCCACGCCCGCTTCTGCCGGTCGATGCTGGACCGCGGCGTCTACCCGCCGCCCGCCCAGTTCGAGGCCTGGTTCGTCTCGCTCGCCCACTCCGAGGCGGGCGTCGACCGCACCCTGGAAGCGGCCGGCGAGGCGCTGGCGGAGGCATTGGGATGAGCCCCCTTCCGCGCAGCTGTTCCTTTCTCCGGAATGGTGCGCATAAGGAACAGCTGGCGGAGGTTCCCCTATGAGCGCCGCGAGCGACGCCGACCCGAACGCGGCGCTGCGGACGCTCGCCGGGCAGCTTCGCGCCGAGGACACGCCGATCGCCGCGCACGTGGTCGACGCCGCGGCGTCCCCGGAGCTCGGCCTGATCGCCGCCGCCGGCCCGCGCGCGGCCGCCGCGCCGGCCGAGTACGCGCTGGTGGTCGAGGCGGTCCGCGAGGGCTACCTCCTGCACTACGGCGAGCCGCGCCTGCTCGCCGGCCACGACTCCGACCTCGCCCTGCTCGCCGGCGACTATCTCTACGCGCTCGGCCTCGACCGCCTCGCGGCGCTCGGCGACACCGAGGCGGTCGCGGTGCTCTCCGAGCTGATCTCGCGCTGCGCACAGCTGCATGCGGAGGGGCGGGAGGACGAGGTCGAGGCGCTATGGCCGGCGGCGGCGCGAAGGATCGCGGACGCTGTCTAGGGACGTCCGCATCCGGCGCAGGACATCGGTCACCTCGCCGGGTTCGTGGGCGATCTGCCAGTGGGTGAAGCGGAGGACGCGGAGGCCCGCGGCGGTGTGGACCTGGTCACGTCTGGCGGCGCGGGCCTGCTGAGACGGGGTGCGGTGGTAGCGCAGGCCGTCGGTCTCGACGATCAGGCCGTGGTCGGGGAAGTAGAAGTCGGTCTCGTAGCCGAGGACCCGATGCTTCGTGAGCGGGAGCGGGAGGTCGGCGGCCAAGGCGAGAGGGCGGAAGAGGACCTCGAGGTCGGAGTCCGAGAGGCGAAAGGTGTGACGGTCGAGGAGGGTGCGAAGCATCTTCACCCCCGGCATCCCGACGTAGGCGTCGAGCGCCGTGCGGAGCGTCTCGGGATCGACCAGGTCGAGCTTGTCGGCCTCGTTGACCGCCCGCTCGAGACGCAGCGGCCTCAGTTCGGTGGCCTGGTCGATCAACGTCTGGACCGGCGTCGTGACCGGGATGCCGTGGCGCCGGGTGACGCTCTGCTCCGGCAGCGACACCCGCCTGCGGACCTGGATCCCGCGTCGTCTGATCTTGCTGTGCCGCCTGATCGTGATGTCGATCCGTCCCGACTCCTTCCGGCCGATGCCCCACAACTCCGCTGCGCTCCGATGGCTCAGGACCGCATCGTCACCGCAGGCGAGGATCGCCGCCATCCAACGCCCGTGGGGCGTCAGCTCGCGTCGTCCCACGGCATAGACGCCGCGCGAGACCAGGTGCAGGCGCCCGGTGGCGACGCGATGGTCGATCGCCATCTTCGAGAACCCGAGCGCTTCGAGATCTCGCCGCGCCAACACCCCATGCTGCCGCCGCGCCAGCTCCCACGCTGCCCGGCTGCGCGCTTGGTGTTTTGACCCTGCCATAGCAAGGTGAATCCACCCAACGCGTGATTCTCTCCCCGCCGGGACCCGATCCGGCCCCGACCAACCCGCTAGGTCGGCTGTTTCGCCAGCGGGTGCAGCCGCGTCTTTTCGACCCTCGCCAGCTTCTTTTTCAGGCGCAGGAACTGGGCCTCTTGAGCGGGGGTCCGTTCGTAGCCCTCGAAGGCGAGGTTGATTTCCTCGTTCGGGTCCGTTTTCAGGTCGTACATCTCCCACTGGGTCGGTTTCGCGCGGGGCGGGGTGATTTCGACCCACTTCCCGTTCACGAACTTCGCTTCGCGGTCGACGTATTTGGCGAGCTTCCAGCGTTTTTCGCGGATGCTGACCACGTGGCGCGGCTGTTTCGGGTAGATCCCGTTCGACTGTCCCGACTGGAAGTCGTCGTAGGTGAAGGCGACGTAGTCCTGCGGCTCCTTGCCCCGGTGAGGGTTGAGCACGATGTCCGAGTAGTCGACGCCCTGCCAGTTGCGCCGCGCCGATTTCGGCGTCCCGGCGAGGCTCGCCAGGGTCGGCAGGAGGTCGACATGGGAGATCAGCGCGTCGGAGGTGACCGGGCGCGGGAACATCTTCGGATTCGAGTAGACGAGCGGGACTTTCAGCGTCTCCTCGTAGAAGTTGAAGTTCTTCTGCCGCAGGCCGCCGTGGCTGAGGCCCATCTCGCCGTGGTCGGAGGTGCGGATGATCAGCGTGTCTTCGTACAGGCCCTTCGCTTCCAGCTTGTTCAGCACTTCGACCAGGTAGTTGTCGGAGGAGCGCATCAGGTTCCCGTAGAAGTTCAGGTAGGCACGTTTTTCGGCTTCTTTCCGCGGGTTGCCCGAGAGGTTGAAGATTTTGAGGAATTCTTCCTGCACGGTCGGCTTGGTGCTGAGGTCTTCTTCGTTGGTCGGCGGCACTTCGATGTCGCCCGCCAGCCACGATTCGTCGTAGCCCGATTCTTCGAAGGTGCGGCTCGGGTAGAAGAGGACGTCGTGCGGGTTGACCAGTGAGATGACGAGGAAGAAGGGCTCCTGGCCGGTGGCAACCGAGTCGAGGTACTGCAGCGCGCCCTCCTTGGCTTCCCTGTAGTTGCCCTTGTCTTCGATGATCCGGCCGTCGTTGTTGGTGTAGCCGCCGCCCGCCTGCGGCACGCTCTGGTTGGCCCCCGCGTCCGGCGGATCCCAGCGGTCGAAGCCGTAGCGTTCGAGGTCGGACGGCTCGTCGGTGGTCCCGTTCGCCGGTTTCGCGCAGTGCCACTTGCCCTTGTAGACGACCTTGTAGCCGGCCGCCTTCATCACCGTGCCGAGGTTCGGCAGCGAGGTCGGCAGGTTCACCTGCGGGAATTCGTCTTCCGGCATGTTCTGCTCGAGCGTGTACTTGACGCCGTGCTGGGCCGGGAAGTAGCCGGTCATCATGCTGGAGCGCGAGGGCGAGCACATGCACGCCGCGGTGCAGGCGGATTCGAAGCTGAGGCCGTGGCGCCGCAGGCGCCGCATCCCAGGCAGGTTCTCCCGCATCCAGTTGGCCGGGAAGTGCTGGATCGCCCGCTCCTGGTCGGTGAGGAAGAGGATCACGTTCTTGCCGCCCAGCCCCTCGCCGCCCGGTCGCGTGGCGAAGGCCGAATCGACGCCGAGCCCTCGTGAGAGCAGCGCCGCCGCGGCGGCACCCGCCCCGGTCCCGAGCAGCTGTTTGCGGGTCAGTCCGTCCTGACGACGGGCGTCATCGCTCATCGGATCCTCCTGAAGATGTCGACCGCGTTGCTTTTCCACGCGGTCGAGTAGACGTTGCGGCCATCGGGACTGACGACCACCGAGCCGGTCGCGCCGAGGGCGCGGCCACGGGCGCAGAACGCGGCCACGCGTCGCGGCGCCAGGCAGCCGTCTTCACCCGGCTTCTGGGCGACCGTGCCGGTTTTCAGACTGCGATCGAAGACGTCGATGGCGCCGGTCTCGAAGGCGGTGACGTAGACGTTGGTCCCGGCGGGGGAGAGGGCGAGGCCCTCGGGCGCCTGCATCGCGACCGCGAACGAGCAGCCGGGCGAGCGCAGGAAGACCGCGCAGCCGCTCGGGTTGCCGAGACCGGGCGGGATGTTTTCGCCGCTCGGCCGCGCCGGCTGGGCGAGGCCGCCGCCTTCGGTCGGGTGGAAGGTGGTGAGGCTGTTGCTGGTCAGCGAGGTGGCGTAGACGTCGCCACTTTTCGGCGCGACGACCAGCGCGTTGACGCCGCCTATCTGGTAGCCCTGGGTGCAGCCGGCGACCGCGGAGTTGGTGATGCAACCGCTGCCGTCGGTGGCCTGGCTGAGCGCCCCGGTCGAGGCGTTGCGGGAGAGGACGTCGACCGCGCTGGAGAACGCCGCCGCGGCGTAGACGGAGGAGCCGCTGGGACTGATCGCGAGACCCTCGACCCGCTCCAGCTCGACCCCCGCGGCGCACCCTTCGCCGCCCCCGTTGGCGATGCACCCTCCGCTGCCCGACAGCTGGGTCAGGGCGCCGCTGCCCGCGGCGCGCGAGAACGAGACGACGGCGTTGCCGTCGAAGGCGCCGACGTAGACGTTCTTGCCGTCGGGGCTGACGACGACGACGTCCGGGCCCTTCACTGCCCGCCCCGCCGTGCAGGTCGGGATCGGCAGGCCGGAGATGCAGCCGGAGGCGCTCGGCGGCAGCTGCGTCAGCGCACCGGTCAGGCGGTTGCGGTGGAAGGTCGTGACCGAGGAGCCCTCGTGCGAGGTTGCGTAGACGCTCCGGCCATCGGGGCTGACCGCCACCGAGTTGGGTCCGATCAGGCCGATCGCGAGGCCGCAGCGGCCGGTCGCTTTGCCTTTGGCGACGAGGGCGGCGACGCAGCCGGCTTTGCCCGGCAGCTGCCGCAGCGCGCCGGTGCTCGGGTCGCGGGTGAAGATCGCGATCGCATCGCTGCGGCTGGAGGCGACGTAGACGCTCCGCCCGTCAGGGCTGATCGCGATCGCCCGTGAGCCCACGCCCGGCCCCGGGCCCTTCAATGCCCGCGCCCGCCCGCAGACCGATTTCGCGGCGGGGCCGTCGGCGACGCAGCCGAGGCGCCCCGGCAGCTGTTTGAGGTTGCCGAGCTGAGTCGACACCGTCGGCGGCTGCACATGTTCCCGGCCGCCTTTTTTCGTCGCCGAGGCGAGCGCCGGCATCGCGAGCAGGGCGAGGATCGCCAGCAGGCCGAGGGCGGTGCGGTGGAAGGAGCGGGTGGTCACGGGTTGCCGGGTTGCATCGCGATCCGCCGCTGTGCGCACTGCGATGACTTTCCTGTCCAAGTCCGGCGGAACTTATCTGAGTCGGATGGAAAAAGCGACCCCTCGTTCATCGGGTTCCCCTCGCCCTTGGGTTCCCGATCACGCCGATCCGGAAGCCCAGCCACGGATAGGTGGCGGTGAAGAACGTGTTGTCCTGCGGTTGCAGGCCGACCGCCGAGAGCCATAGCTGGTAGCCCGGTGCGTTGGGGACGCCGCCGTGCAGGCGCCGCCAGACGCGATGGCCCTTGATGCCGAACGGGGGCGCCGTGATCGTGTCGGTCCACTCGACCGCGTTGCCGCCCTGGTCGAGCGTGCCCCAGGGGGAGAACGTCCCCGCCTGGCCGACCGTGCCGAGGCTGCCCTGGAAGGCCTTCGCGTATGCCTTCGGCGGCATATGGAAAGGGTTGACCGTCGCGCAGGCTTCCTGCGTCTGGTTCGACGGGCACCAGGCCGGCGCTTCCGTTTCTTTCCTGTGGAAGGTCGCGAGCGGCTGCGTTTCGGCATTGACGATGTCGCCGTTCAGCGGGTTCAGCCGCGTCTGTTCCGGCGCGTCGGATTCGCCGGCGCCGAAGGTGCCTTCGTTGGTCGGGTACTTCCAGTAGGAGTCGGTGCCGCCGCCCTTCGGGTCGTAATAGGCGGCCTTGATCCACTCGTTCTGGCTGGGGATGACGAAGCCCGATTTCCGGCCCCGCGTCGCGGCCCGTTCGTGCATGTCGTACATGCCGCTGCCGGTACGTCGCGAGAGCCGCACCCGGTAGGTGCCGTAGCCGAAGCCGTTCGAGCTCGAGCTTCGACGTCCCAGCACCTTGCCGTTGGCGAGCGAGTTGTCGAACCGCGCCGCGCGCAGGAAGTTCGCGAAGCCGTAGGGCTTGTCGAGCCATTCCTTCGCCGCCGCGGTGTAATGGTGGCCCGGCTTCGCGCCCGCCGAGAAGTCGATCTGGCCGAAGCGCGGCCAGGCGGCGCCGCTCTCGGTTTCCGAGTAGAGATGGAGCGTGTTGCGGCCGAACGGGTCGACCGTGTTGAGGAAGGCGACGTACTGCTTGACCGTCACCTCGAGCTCGCCGATCCCGTATTCGTAGGGGACGTCGCCGACCTGCTGACAGGGGTCCGGCAGCGGTCCCATCTTCGGTTCCGGCGGCGCTTCGGCGCAGGAGCCGTAGATCGCGTCCGTGAACGGCACGATGCCGACCGACGGGTTGCCCGCGTCGCCCACCTCGGCGACCTTGACGGTCAGCACCGCCGGTCTCGGCAGGACCTGCCTCGGCCGCGCCGCGCCGGCCGGGGCGGCGAGTGCGACCGTCCCCGCGACCGCGCTCATGGCGATCAGGCCGCCGAGGCGACGAAGGGACAGGACGCGAGGAACGGCGTGGGCAGTTGTCATGCCGCCTACTTTCGCCAACTCGATGGGAACCCTTTAACGGTGGGGCAGGCCTCAACCGCTCGCCCGGCAGGTCCGCACCAGCGTGTCGGCGACCGTCTTCTGGCCGACGAAGCTGTAGCTGGCGCGGACGAGCGGGAAGGTCACGGTCGGGAAGCCGGTCGGGGCGGGGCAGCCGGCGCTGAGGTAGCTGCGGCGTTCGCCGCCGACCGTGAAGACGCGGTGCAGGCGCAGGAAGAAGGAGGTGATGTGGGCGGTGCTGCGGGTCTTCGGCGGGACGGTGGCGACGAGGCGGGTCCCGAATTCGCCGTGCGCGTGACCGAGGCCGAAGGAGAGGACGAAGGAGAGCGGCGCCGGGCGGGTCGTATAGAGGTGGGCGAGAATCGCCGGCCGGCCGCCGGGCAGCGTGCCGTTGAAGGCGACCACCCGGCCCGCGAAGGGCGAGGGTTCCTGTTCGGGCAGGACGATCACACCGCCGACCCGGCCTTCGCCGACCAGCGCCGGTCCGCAGGTGGCGAGCGCGCTCGCCGTCGTCGAGGCGCGGATGCGCCCTCTGGGGCAGGCGGGCAGACCGGCGCGGTCGAGCACGCCCAGCCGGTTGACTTCGATCGCGATCCGCCGCAGCGAGGGCGGCGGCCCGCCGGACAGCTGCCGCACCCGGCCGCGGATCGCCACCGAGACCGGCGTCGTCCCGGCGCGCGGCAGAGCCTGCGGGGCGACGGCGCCGCCGAAGGAAACCTGCAGCGCCCCCTGTCGCACCGTCTCGGCGCCCGCGCCGCCGACCACCAGGGCTCCGACGGCCAACGCTGCGAGCAGGGTGGCGAACCAGGTAGTCGAAAACGTCACAAGTCCTTCGCGGCGCGGCATCCTCGGAAGTCTCCCTTTTGAATAGACTGCGCGGCCGACCGGCGACCGAACGTGGCAGACGACGCGGACAACATCAACGTGCCCTACCGGGCCCCCGAGCAGGTAAGGGCCGAACCGCCCCCCCCGGGCTACTTCGAGGGCGAGTCGATGACCCGGCGCAAGGTCTTCACGATCGCGGTGCAGGGCCTCGGCGGCCTCGCGGGCGCGGCGATCGTCCTGCCCGCCGTCGGCTTCGCGGTGGCGCCGATCTTCCACCGCGGCAAGGAGCGTTGGGAGGCGATCGGCCCGACCGGCAACTTCGTCGAGGACACCTACCGGCAGGTCGCCTTCACCGAAGTGCCCGGGATCGGCGACGCCGGCAAGACGCTCGCCTACGTCCGCAAGAGCTCCAAGGAACTGGGCGAAGAACCAGGCCAGTTCGTCGCCGTCTCCAACCGCTGCGCGCACCTCGGCTGCCCGGTCCGCTTCGTCGAGGCGGCGGGCAACTTCATCTGCCCGTGCCACGGCGGCGTCTACGACTTCCAGGGCAAGCGGATCGGCGGCCCGCCGGTGCGCCCGCTCGACCGCTTCCAGACCCGGGTGACGAAAGGCCAGGTCGAAGTCGGCCCGCGCTACAGCGTCACCTCGCAGCTGAAGCCGGTGCGCGCCCGCGATCCCGGCGAGTTCACCGGCGGGATCTGGGAATACCTCTACCCGCCGCGGCCCTCGACCTTCCCGCCCCCCTGATCCAGATGGCCAAATTCTCCGACCTACTCGTCCCCGCGCCATTGCGGAAAACGCCGAAGCCCGGCGAAGCCGGCGTGCCCGCCACGCCTGCCCCGCAGGACCTGAAGACGAACCCGCCGAAGCGGCCGACCGACTACGAACGGCTCGGCGAACAGGCGCTGGAAGTCCCGGTCGAGTCGCTCGCCTGGATCGATCAGCGGCTGGCGGCGAGCGGCTTCCTCACCGGGATGCTGTTCCGCAAGGTGCCGAAAGGGACCAACTGGTTCTACACGCTCGGCTCGGCGACCCTGTTCGCCTTCATCGTGCAGGCGGTGACCGGGGTCTTCCTGGCGATGTTCTACACGCCGTCGACCACCCAGGCCTACTCCTCGATCGCCCACATCAACAACGACGTCTTCCTCGGCCAGCTGGTCCACGGGATGCACAAGTGGGGCGCCAGCGTGATGGTGATCCTGGTCTTCCTCCACATGGGGCGGACCTTCTTCTTCGGCGCCTACAAGTACCCGCGCGAGCTCAACTGGGTGATCGGGGTGGTGATCCTGATCCTGACGATGACGATGGCCTTCACCGGCTACCTGCTGCCCTTCGACCAGCAGTCCTACTGGGCCTCGATCGTCGGCATCAACATCAACGGGACCGGGCCGATCGTCGGCCCCTACCTGAGCGACTTCCTGCGCGCCGGGCCCGAGCTCGGGGCGACGACGCTGTCGCGCTTCTACGCGATCCACATGCTGCTCGTGCCGGGCGCCCTGATCGCCCTGATCGGCGCCCACCTGTACCTGGTGGTGAAGCTCGGCACGACCGCGCCGCCCTGGACCAGGGCCGGCAAACCGCGGATCGCCGAGCCGACCTCGAACCTCGACGCGGGCGTCTCCTCGAACGGCTATCACCGTGACGGCGCCACGATCGCGGGCGTCCGGCCGGCCGGCCACGACGGCGACGGGACGGGGCTCGCCCGATGAAGCCCCAGGACAAGCAGGCATACCTCGAGGAATACGAGGTCCTGAAGAAGAAGGGGAAGCCTTTCTTCCCCTACGCCGTCCTCAAGGACTCGGCGATGGCCCTGATCGTCGTCGCCGTGATCATCGTGATGTCGATCGTCCTCGGCGCCGAGCAGGGCCCGAAGGTCGACCCGACGACGACCACCTACGTCCCCCGGCCCGACTGGTACTTCTACTTCCTCTTCGAGGTCCTGCGCGTGATCAAACCGCCGGAGCTGGTGCCGGTGGCGACGATCGGGATCCCGACCGTCTGCATGGTCCTCCTCCTGCTGCTGCCGTTCTACGACCGCGGGCCCGAGCGCCGGCCGGAGCGCCGGCCGCTGGCGACCACCGCCGGGATCCTGACGATCCTCGCGATGGGCTACCTGACCTACGCCGGCGCCACGGCGGGCTCGCCGACCGAGATCGACATGAAGGTCGAACCTCAATACAAGGCGGGCGCCGAGGTCGTCGCCGCGTCCGGCTGCCTCGCCTGCCACAAGCTGGGCGAGAACGGCAACAACGGCCCGGGCCCCGAACTGACCCATATCGGCGCCCGCATCCCGCGCGCCGCGATCGTCCGCTCGGTCGAAATCGGCCCCAACATCATGCCCTCGTTCCGCGAACTGCCGAAGAAGAAGCTGGACGAGATCGCCGACTTCCTCTCCTCTCTGAACTGATCCGGCGCCGGGTCGCGTAGCGCGGGCAGGAGGACGGGTAACGTCCTCCTTGCGAGATGGACACGATCAACGACAACCGCTCCTCGCCCGATTTCGCCGGTCAGGTCAACCGGATGTTCGACCGGGTCGCCGGTCATTACGACGCCCTGAACGGGGTGATGACCGCCGGGCTGCACCATCGCTGGCGCGAGCGCGCCGCCGGGCGGGCGGCGCTCGGGCCGGGGGAGTCGGCGCTCGACGTCTGCTGCGGCACCGGCGACCTCGCGCTCGAGCTGACGGGCCGGGTCGCCCCCGGCGGTCGGGTGGTCGGCTGCGACTTCTCCGAGCCGATGCTCGACCTCGCCCGCGAGAAGGCGGCGGCGCGGGGGGTGGAGGGGGTCCGCTTCGAGTGGGCCGACGCGCTCGAGCTGCCCTACGACGGCGAGCGCTTCGACGCGGTGACGGTCGGCTTCGGGGTGCGCAACCTCGCCGACCTCGATCGCGGCCTGCGTGAGATGGCGCGGGTCCTGAAGCCGGGCGGCCGGCTCGTCATCCTCGAGATCACCCGGCCGACCCGGCCGCCGCTCTCCGCCTTCTTCTCGCTCTGGTTCGACCGCATCGTGCCGCTGCTCGGCGCCCTCTCCGACGAGCCCGAGGCCTACAGCTACCTGCCCGAGTCGGTGCGCAGCTTCCCCTCGCCGCGGCGCCTCGCCGAGAAGATGGACCGGGCCGGTTTCACCGCGATCCGCTACACCGTGCTGGCGGGGGGGATCATCGCGATCCATAGCGGTGCCAAGGGCACTGCCGCAGTCTGATGGCCCCCGGATCGGCCGTGCCGCCGCCGGTGACGGCGGTCCTCGACGCCTCCCGGCGCTGGCTGCCGGCGCGGCTCGGTGAGGTCGAGGACCAGCTGCGGAAGGCGATCTCCGGCTGGGACGGACCGCTCGGCGAGGACGCGGCGACGACCCTGGCGGCGGGCGGGAAGCGGCTGCGGCCGATGCTGGTCCTGCTCTGCGCCGGCGAATCGGGGGGGGCGGAGGCGGTGCGCGCCGCGACCGCGATCGAGCTCGTCCACATGGCGACCCTGGTCCACGACGACGTGCTCGACGAAGCGCCGTTGCGCCGCGGGTTGCCGACCGTCGCCGCGACCTCCGGCCGGGGGCGGGCGGTGGCGACCGGTGACCTGCTGCTCTCGCGCGCCTTCGCGCTGCTCAGCGAGGCGGGTGACCGGCACGCCGTCCTGCTGCTCGCCGATGCCGCGGTCGCCCTGGCCCGCGGCGAGCTCGCCCAGCGCCAGGACGCCTTCGACCTGCGGATCGACGAGGAGCGCTACCTGCACCGCTGCCGGCTGAAGACGGCGACGCTGTTCGAATGCGCCGTCTCACTGGGTCGCGACGACGCCGAGCTGCGCCGCTTCGGCGCCGCGGTCGGGCTCGCCTTCCAGCTGCTCGACGACGTCCTCGACGTGATCGGACCGCCGGAGCGGACCGGCAAGGCGCGCGGCACCGACCTGCTCGACGGCACCGTGACGCTGCCGCTGATCGTCGCCGCCGAACGCGACCCGGAGCTGCGGCGGATCGATCTGGCGGGCCTCGACCCCGCGGGCGCCGAGGCGGTCTGCGACCGGATCGCCGCGACCGGCGCCCTCGACGCGGTCAGGGCGCGGGCGCTCGATCTGGTGACCGAGGGCAAGCGCCGGCTCGCCCGGACGAGCTTCGACGGCGAAGGTCGTCGACTGCTCGAATTGGTCGCCGACGGCGTCGTCCAGCGCTACAGCTGATCCAACGCCGGCCGCGGCCCGTTACCATTCGGTAGATGCTCGGCAACATCGGTCCCCTAGAGATCATCATCGTCCTGGTCATCGCGCTGATCGTGTTCGGCCCCAAACGCCTGCCGGAGCTCGGCAACAGCCTCGGCAAAGGGATCCGCGAGTTCAAAGACTCGGTCACCGGCGACCACAAGGACGACGACGAAGACGTCAAGGCGATCAGCGCGTCGCAGGCGACCGCCACCCCGGTCGAGCCGCCCACGGCCCACCGGGTCGAGGCGGACGAGCCCGAGGTCGCCCACGACAAAAGCAGCTGAGGCCTGAGGGATGCCGCGCCGCGGCCGGGCGGTCTCCCACGAAGATCGCCTCAGCCTGGTCGAGCACCTCGACGAGCTCCGGTACCGGATCGTCGTCTGCCTGGTCGTCTTCGGGGTCGCGCTGGCGCTCTGCTTCTGGCAGAACCACCTGCTGCTGGAAATCGCCCAGCACCCGCTGCCGAGCGGCCACAAAAGACTGACCACCTTCAGCGTCACCGAGCCGTTCACGACGACCCTCACGGTGAGCGCCTACGCGGCGGCGATCCTCGCGGCGCCGTTCATCCTCTGGGAGCTCTACGCCTATGTGCTGCCCGCCTTCAGCCCGACCGAGAAACGGGTGGTGCTGCCGATCCTGCTGCTCTTCCCGATCCTCTTCGTCGCCGGGATCGCCTTCGGCTACTTCGTCGTCCTCCCGGCCGCCCTCCACTTCCTGCTCGACTTCAACGACGAACAGTTCAACATCCAGGTCCGTGCCGGCGACTACTACAGCTTCTTCTCGATGACGATGCTGGCCTGCGGCCTGGTCTTCCAGCTGCCGATGGCGATCCTCGCCGTGACCCGCCTCGGGATCGTGAAGATCGAGCAGCTGACCAAGAACCGTCGCTACGCCTACCTGTTGATCGCGATCGTCGCCGCCGCCCTGCCCGGGGTCGACCCGGTCTCGATGCTGCTCGAGATGGTGCCGCTGCTGGTTCTCTTCGAGTTGAGTATCTTGCTTGCTCGTTGGTTCGGCCGGCCGCGCGAAGCGGCGGGCGCGGCCGAACCCTCCACGCAGGAGTGAGAAGGGGCGATGGCACGGGGCAGCAACGAGCACAGGATGGTCTTCGACATCCGCGGCCGCAGGCGGCACGTGGTCAAAGTCGTCTACGCGATCCTGGCGATCCTGATGGCGGCCAGCCTCTTCCTGGTCACCGGCGCGATCAACCTCAACTCGATCCTGGGGATCAGCTCGAGCGGCGAAAGCGCCACGTCGAGCCTCGAAAAGCAGGCCGAAAACATCGAAGCGAAGCTGGTCAAAGCGCCCGCTGACGAAGACCTGCTGGCCGGCCTGACCAGGACCCGGATCAACATCGCCAACACGATGGTCACCAGCGGCGCCGGCGACGAAGAAGAAATCAAGCACCAGTTCGCGCAGGCGAGCGAAGGCTGGTCCGAATACCTGAGCGCCGCGAAGGAACCGAGCGCCGGGCTGGCGATCCAGGCCGCGCCGGCGCTCTTCCAGCTCGCGCGGCTCTCGTCCACCGGCGAAGCAGCGCTGGAAAACCTGAAGGCCACGAGCGCCGCGCAGAAGATCGTCGCCGAAGCGCGCCCGAACGTGAACAGCTGGAGCACGCTCGGTCTCTATGCCCTCTACGCCCAGGAATTCAAAGTGGCCGAAGAAGCCAAAGCGGAAGCGCTGAAGCTGGCCGGGACCAAGTTCGCGCGCGAATCCTTCGAAAATCAGTACGAGGAAATCGAAAAGGCCGCCAAGAAATTCGGCAAGCAGTTGAAGGCCGAAAAGGCGGCCAAGGGCAAGTCGGCGGGCAAGGAATCGCTCGAAAACCCGCTCGGCGGCCTCGGCGGCTCCGGCCTCACCGGCGAATAGCGGCCAGCTGTTCCTTATGCCGGAATAGTGGGGTTAAAGAACAGCTGGGCGACCTTGATGGGCCGTGTAGGGCTCGAACCTACGACCTTGAGATTAAGAGTCTCCTGCTCTACCAACTGAGCTAACGGCCCCGGACGGGGGATTATAGGAAGGTTGCCCGCCCGCGGCGGCGGCCTGGCTCAGCGCTGGGCGCAGTACTTTTCGAGGCCGACGCCTTCGATCACCAGGCCGTTCGAGAAGGTGAAGATGCCGTGGCTGCGGAGGATGTGGTCGCTGCAGCGGGCGGCGACGTAGCTGCGCTTGACGCCCCCCGCCGTGTAGCGACGGCCGACCTTGACGCTCATCTTGGTGATCGCGCCGAGGCCACCGGCCAGCGGTGGGATGTTCACGACCGCCCGGTAGCGGAATTCACCGCGGCGTTTTTCGATCGGCACGGTGAAGGCGTAGGTCTGGGTCGTCGGCACGGTGGTGCGGGCGTGGATGATGACGGTCGGATGGCCTTCGAGGCGGGGCCCGTTGAAGAGGGTGAGCGGCGAGCGGGTCGGGACCGGCCCGGAGGGGAGCGCGACCAGCGCTTCGATCTTGCCGGTGCCGACCATCGCGCCCTTGCAGATGCTGCGCGCTTCCTCGACGCTCGCCGAGGCGATCGATTCCGGGGTGCAGATCGGCAGGCCGGCGACGTCGAGGCGTCCGTCGCGGTCGAAGTCGACGATCGCCTGCTGCAGGGCGGGGGGCTCGCCGCCACCCGGCTTCGAGACGTCGATCGAGCCCTCGAACTGGACCGGCGCGAAGCTGTGCACGGGCAGGTCGCGGGGCTGGAAGGCGCCGTTCAGTTCGAGCCGCAGTTCGCGCGTTTCGACGCTCGCGCTCGCGCTCGCCACGCCGGCGGCGACCGCGCAGCCGAGGAGGATCGCGAGGAGGGGGGAGAGGCAGGCCCTCAGTCTTCGATGTGACATGGCGAGGTGAGCAGCGACTGCAGGAAGCTGCCGTCGGTGAAGGTCAGTTCGCCGTGGACCTGCAGGCGGCCCCCGGAGCATTCCGCTTCGGCGTAGCCGACCTTGTGGCCATGGCGCTTGTAGGTGCGGCCGAACGAGGCTTCGGCGAGGATCGGTGCGCCGGCGCCGCCGGCGACCGGCGGCAGTTCGAGCTGGGCGCGATAGCCGTAGCGCCCGTGGTGGACCCGTTCGACCGTGAACGGGACCAACAGCGCCTGCGGCGTCGGCACCGTCTCGTAGGCGTGGGCGATCAGCGCCGGCCTGCCGCCCTGCGCGGGAGCGTTGAAGATCGAGATCGGCGAGCTGATCGTGAACGGCGCCTTGCCCGGCAGGTCGACCCGGGCTTTGCCGGTCCCGGTGCCGACCAGCGCACCGGCGCAGCGCTTGCGCGCTTCGGCCGGCGTCGTCCCTTCGAGCTTCGCCACCGTGCAGGTCGGCACCCCCTTGGTGTTGAGCCTGCCGTGCTTGTCGAATTCGAAGGTCAGGGTTTTCAGGGCCTGCGGCTGTTCGCCGTTGACCGTCTTGATCCTGACGATGCTGGCGAACTCGGCCGGCAGCGTCCCGTGTTCGGGGAAGGCGCGCGGCCGGAATTCCGCCGTCGCCGAGACCTTCAGGTTGCCGATCTGGGTGGTGATGGCGAGCGCGGCGGCGGCGCAGGCGAGCGCCGCCACGACCAACCCGGCGGCCGCCGCCGAGACGAGGCGCCGGCGCCTCAATCGATCCCCTTGCAAGGCTTGAGGATCAGGCCTTTCAGTTTGGTCGAGTCGGTGAATTCGGTTTCGACTTTCGCCTGCAGCTTGCCGCTCGGGCAGCTGGCGTTGGCATAGCTCAGCTTCTTACCCTTGTAGGTCCATTTTTTACCGATCGTCAGCCGCCCTTCGAGCGGGATGCCCGCCCCGCCCGCGATCTTCGGGATCTGCGCTTCGGTCCGGAAGCCGAAAGGACCGTTGTGGACCTTCTGGATTTCGACCGGGACGATGTAGGTGGTCGGCGCCGGCACGCTCAGGTATGCGTGGGCGAGCACGGTCGGGTTGCCGTTGTGCGGGGGCGCGTTGAAGATCGTGATCGGCGATCCCGCTTTGAACGTCTCCTGTTCGGGGAAGGCGATCAGCGCCGTGCCGTAGCCCTCGCCGACGATCGACCCCGCGCAGACCTTGCGCGCGATCTTCGTCGTCGTCGCCGCCAGCTTGTGTTTCGTGCAGTACGGCAGCCCTTTGGTGACGACCGCGCCGTGCTTGTCGAACCAGATGGTGAGCGTCTTCAGGATCGGCGGCAGCGAGCCGTCGGTGGTCCCGATCCTGCCTTCGCCATGGAGGATGATCGGCGCGTTTTCGTGCTTGGGCAGCGCCTTCGGCGTGAAGCCGCCTTCGCCGACCACTTCGATCGGCCCCTCGCGCAGCACGATCGCCGCCGCCACCCCGCCCATCGCCAGCAGGGCGATGACGGTCAGGACTCCCATCCTTAACACGTTCTTCCGCATAGGTTCGCTCCCTCCCGTTGCCCCGACCGCCAAACTACCACGGGTGGGAAGCAGGAGGAGCAGGGGAGGAGACGGACCCCCCGGGTCGGCGCGGCCGCGATCCTGGCTGCTGCGGCACCCGCGCGAGATCCTCCTCGCCGCGGCGATCGTGCTCGCCGCGCTGGCGGTGATCGGCACCGGCGTCGACGCACGGCTCGACCCGACCACCCTCGACGTGCCCGGCAGCGCCTCGGCGGAAGCCGACGCGATGCTGGAAGAACACTTCGGCCCCTCGGCGCCGTTCGCGATCCTGCTGCGCGGCCCGGCCGCGTCGCTGGACGAACAGGGCCCGCGCCTGGTCCATGCGCTGCGCGGGGAACCGGGCGTGTCCACCCTCTCGCCCTGGGACAAGGGCTCGGTCGAAGGGCTGCGGCCGACGCCGGAAAAGGCGCTGATCCTCGCCGACTTCCACGTCGACACGAAAACTGCGGTGAACGAAGTCGTGCCGCGCCTCGACGAAATCCTCGCAGAAAAGGTGACGGCGCCGGTCGACGCGACGCAGACCGGCTACGCGACCCTCTCGCGCGCCCTGCAGCAGGAATCGATCGACGCCTCCGAGCACGACGAGCTGATCGCCCTGCCGATCCTGCTGATCGTCCTCCTGCTCGTCTTCCGCTCGCCGATCGCCGCCGCGATCCCGCTCGGCTTCGGCGCGATCACCGTGCTCGCCTCGCGCGGGATCCTCTACTTCCTCACCTCGTGGTTCTCGATCGACGCCTTCGCCCTCACCGTCTGCACGATGATCGGCCTGGCGCTGGGGGTCGACTACGCGCTCCTGATGGTGTCGCGCTTCCGCGAGGAGCTGGCGACCGGCGTCGAGCCGGTCGAGGCGGCGCGACGAACCAGGCGCCATGCCGGGCGGACGGTCGCCTTCGCGGGCTCGACGCTGCTGATCTCGATGCTCGTCTCGCTGCTGATCCTGCCCGGATCGCTGCTGGTGTCGCTGGCCGGGACGGTGGCGATGGTGGTCGTCCTCAGCGTCACCGTGGCGACCGCCGTCGGCCCGGCGATCCTCACCCTGGTCGGCGAGAACGTGAACCGGTGGCGGATCGGCCCGGCGGCGAGCGCCGAGCGCTCCGGGGTGATGCGCTTCGTCAACGGGGCGCTGCGCAACCCGCTCCTCGCGGCGCTGGTGATCGGCGCGGTCCTGCTCGCCCTGGCGGCGCCCGCGGTCGGCCTCAAGCTCGGCCCGCCGAGCCCCGAACAGCTCTCCCAGGATGCCCCGGCCCGCCAGAACGCCGAACTGGTCGACCACGCGATCGGCCCGGGCTGGGACGCCCCCTTCCAGGTGGTGGCGACCAACCCGGACGGGCCGATCACCGACCCCGGCAGCATGGCGGCGCTCGAACACTTCCAGCACCGGGTCGCCAAGCTCGAAGGGGTCAAAGTCGTGATCGGCCCGCAGGCGGCGACGAAGCGGGTCGAACCGCTGCAGGAACTCGGCAACGCGGTCCTCTCCTCGCGCGGCAACATCGGCCCGGTCAAGCAGCTCGGCCACCTCGGCAAGGAACTGAACGTGGCGGCAGGCGGGGTGGGGGCGCTGCGCGAAGGGATCAGCGAAGCGAGCGAGGGCGCCGGCCTGCTCGCGCTCGGCTCCGAACACGCGACCGCCGGCGCGCAGCTCGTCGCCAGGGGGCTGGGACGCGCGGCGAACGGCAGCCAACGGGCGATCGACGCGCTGGAACGGTTCGCCAAAGGCTCGGAAAAGCTGGTCGAATTCGAGCTCCAGGCGGCGATCGGCGCGCAGCAGATCCGCGCCGCGACCGAGACCTTCGTCGGCCCGACCTTCCGCTACAACGGCCTGCAGACGCAGCGCAAGCTGGTCCGCAGGCTGCTCGCCGAGGAGAAGGAAACATTGCCGCGGCTGCTCGCCCCCGCCGTGAAGACGGTGGAAGGGCTGCGGGCCGCCGAAGCGAAGCTGAAGGAAGCGGCCCCGGACGATTCGGCCGCCGCCGCGGCGCTCCAGTCGGTGCGCGAAGCGCTCGCCGCCTCGACCGGGACCGACCCGGTCACCGGGGCCCCCTACGAAGCCGGCTACACGGGGCTCACGGCGGAACTCGAAGGGCTCGAGCGGCGGCTCGGCAAAGACGCCGAAGAAGCGCACAAAGTCGCCACCTTCATCAACTCGACGATCGTCGAAATGCACCGCGTCTCGAACGAAATGGGACGCCTGATCGCCGGCCTCTACAAAATCCACAAGGGCACGAACACGCTCGCCCACGGCGCCGACAGGCTCGCCCACGCGGCCGGGACGCTGGGCAAGGGGCTCGAACGGCTGAGCGCCGGCACGACGACGCTGGTCAGCGGCCTCAGCCGGCTGAGCGGCGGCGCCGAAGCGCTCGAACAGAACCTCGCGGCGGGCGTGCCCAAGGTCGAACCGCTGGAGAGCGGCCTCGCCGAAGCGAGCGTCAAGGTGCTCGAAGGGAAGAC
>DASZZB010000091.1:0-3560 GCA_035545115.1 Solirubrobacterales bacterium
CATCGCCCGCGCCCGGCCCGCCGGTCGCCGGGGTCGAGGCCACCACCCGTCCCATCACCATCGCCGGCTCGAGGTCGAGGCGGTCCGCCACCCGTCGCACCAGCTCCGATTGGCTCGCCCCCTCGCCCATCCCGGCGAGGATCGGCGCCACCTCCGCGAGCGCCCGGTCGCGCTCGACCGGCGAGGAGACGTCGGTGCGATCGAGCACCAGCCCGACCTGGAAATCGGTCAGCTCGCCCGCTCCCTCGACCAGGCCCCGGAACCGCTCCGCCCCGCCCTCCTCGACCATCATCTCGGCCGGATCGACCCCGGCGGGCATCGAGGCGACCCGCAGCCGCATCCGCCGGTCGCCCGCCACCCGCTGGGCGCGCAGCATCGCGTTCTGGCCCGCGGCATCGGCGTCGAGCGCCAGGACGACCTCGTCGACGACGCCGGAGAGCGTCGCCACCTGGTCCGGCGTGATCGCCGTGCCCATCACCCCGACCGCGCCCTCCAACCCCGCCTGGTGCAGGGCGAGGACGTCGGTGTAGCCCTCGACCACGACGGCGCGGTTGGCCTTGGTCATCGCGGCGCGGGCGCGATCGAGCCCGTAGAGGATCTTCGACTTGTGGAAGAAGTCGGTCTCCGCGGTGTTGACGTACTTGGCGCCCTGGTCGGGGCGCATCGCCCGCCCACCGAAGCCGAGCGCCCGCCCGCGGGCGTCGCGGATCGGGAACATGATCCGCGAGCGGAAACGGTCGTACTCGCCGCCCTGGCGCCCCTGCTGGACCAGTCCGACGGCGCGCAGCTCCTCGACCGTGAACCCGGCCCGCTGGCCGGCGACGAGGATCTTGTCCCAGGCGCTCGGCGCGAAGCCGACGCCGAAGTCGCGCAGCACCGTCTCGGCCAGCCCGCGCCCGGCAAGGTACTCGCGCGCCTTCCCGGCCTCCTTCGACTCCCAGAGGTAGTTCGCGTAATAGACGGAGGCGCGCTCGAGCAGCTGCTGCAGGCGCTGCCGCTGTCGCCTGCGGGCCTCGTCCCTGGGGTCCTCGCTCTCACGCTGCAGCTCGACGCCGTAGCGGTCGGCCAACTGCTCGACCGCCTCGGAGAAGCCGAGACCCTCCTTCTCCATGACGAACCCGAAGATGTCGCCCGCCTCCCCACACCCGAAGCAGTGGTAGAGCTTGTCCTGGGGGTCGACGGAGAAGGACGGCGAGCGCTCGTCGTGGAATGGACAGAGGCCCATCATCTGCGCGCCCTGCCGTTTGAGATCGGTATAGGCGCCGATCACCTCGACGATGTCGGCGGCGTCGCGGACCTGGTTGATGCTGTCGGAGGAGATGCGCGCCACTAGAAGCGGGCCGCCTCGGGGATCGCCAGGTCGGTGAAGCGGGCGATGCAGTAGCGGTCGGTCATCCCGGCGATGTAGTCGGTGACCCGCTGGGCGTCGTCGGCGCCCGGGTCGAGCGCCGGGATCGCCGCCGGGTCGGCGAGGTAGTGGTCGAAGAGCCCGGTCATCGTCCGCTCGACCCGGGCGTGCTCGCTGCGCGCCGTCGCGCCGAGGTAGACGCGGTCGAACATGAACTTGCGCAGGCGCAGCATCGCCATCCCGACCTCCTCCGACTGGAGGATGTCCTCGGCGTCGCGGGACCGCTCGACGATGTCGCCGACCAGGGTGTCGATGCGGATCGAGCCGGTCGGGCCGAGCAGCTCGATCTCCGCGGCGGGCAGGTCCTCGGGGTGCAGGATCCCGGCGCGGAGCGCGTCGTCGATGTCGTGGTTGATGTAGGCGACGCGGTCGACGAGGCGGACGATCCGTCCCTCCAGCGTCGCCGGCTTGGCCGGGCCGGTGTGGTTGAGGATGCCGTCGCGGACCGGGGCGGTGAGGTTGAGGCCGGCCCCGTCGCGCTCCAGCACCTCGACCACCCGCAGCGAGTGCTCGTTGTGCTTGAAGCCGCCGCCGGTGCGCTCCCGCAGGCATCGGTCGAGCGTCTCCTCGCCGGCGTGGCCGAAGGGCGGGTGGCCGAGGTCGTGGCCGAGCCCGATCGCCTCGGTCAGGTCCTCGTTCAGCCCCAGGGCGCGGGCCACGGTGCGGGCGATCCCGCAGGCCTCGAGCGTGTGGCTCAGCCGGGTCCGGTAATGGTCCCCCTCGGGGGCGACGAAGACCTGGGTCTTGTGCTTCAGCCGACGGAAGGACTTCGAGTGGACGATCCGGTCGCGGTCGCGCTGGAACGGCGTGCGCAGCGGGCTGTCGGGCTCGGCGACGGCGCGCTCGGCCGGGTACGACCGCGTCGCGTGAGCGGAGAGGAACTCGTCCTCCCAGGCGCGGACGCGGTCCTCGAATGCGAGCGTGGCGGGCATCGCTTCGATCTTAGGGACCGCCCCCTCAGGCGGCCGCCCGTAGCTGGACGTGCGCGTGGTGCTCGAGGGTCTCCCTGACCGCCCGCTCGACCTGGCGCAGCGCGGGCGGCTCGGCGGCGGGCGCCTCTTCCAGCGGCTTCGCCAGCGCCTCGACCATGAAGCGGTGCGCTTCCTCGGAGAGGGCGAAGGAGCCGGCTTCGCAGCCGGCGCAGACGACGCCGCCCGAGGCACCCGAGAAGCCCGCCAGGTGCTCGGCCTCGCCGCAGACGGCGCAGGAGGCGAGCTCGGGGACGAAGCCCGCCACCAGGGCCAGCTTGAGGCGGAAGGAGAGCGCGTTCTCGAGGCCGATCGCGCGCGGCCGGCCCGGCTTGTCGAGCAGCGAGAGGTAGCGACAGAGCAGGTTGTAGGCGGGGAGGTTGGGCTCGGCCGCGTCGAGCAGACGCAGCACGGCGTCGCAGGCGCGGGCGCCGGCCCCGATCGCGGCACCATCGGAGCGCAATCGGGGATAGCCGTCGACCGTGGTGACACCGGTCACGGTCATCAGGTCGCTGCGCCCTTCGTGGAGGACGAGGTCGAGGCGGAAGAACGGCTCGAGCCGGCCGCCGAAGCGGGATCTCGGTTTGCGGGCGCCCTTGGCGATCGCCCCGCAGCGGCCCAGCGTCGGCGAGTAGAGATGGAGGATCCGATCTGCCTCGCCATAGCGGATGCTCCTCAACACCACCGCTTCCGTCTTGACCGTAGACCCCGCCATCAAGACCAGTCTGCGGGACGGACCGGACGGAAATCGGTCGCGGCGGTCGCGTTCCGGCCCTCCCCCCGCGGCGTTCGCACTTCTGGTCGCTATGCGGAGCTAACTGCGAACGCGCCGGGAGGCTTTGCGGCGTTTGGGGCGGCGGCGCAGTTTCACCTGGCAGCTCGGGCAGAAGTAGGTGGAGCGGCCGGAGACGACGATCCGCTCGACCACGCCGTCGCAGTCCGGGTCCGGGCACGGCTCGCCCGCGCGGGTGTGGACGAGGAAGCGCTCCTGCATGCGGCCTGTCTCCCCCCGTCCGTCGCGGTAGTCGTCGATCGAGGAGCCGCCCGCGTCGATCCCCGCTTCCAGCGCCGCCACCACCCCGCCGCGCAGCGCCTCCCGGTGCTCCGGCTTCATCGACCCGGCCGGCGACAGCGGGTGCAGGCGCGCCCGGTAGAGCGCCTCGTCGGCGTAGATGTTGCCGACG
>DASZZB010000092.1:0-2461 GCA_035545115.1 Solirubrobacterales bacterium
CCGCGCCGGCGTATCACCGAGGCTGACCTATGGGACCGCGACTTCCCCGACGACGGCTCGCTCGAAATCGCGTTCGATTACCACCTCGGTCACGAGACCGTGCTCAAGGAAATCCGCGAGCCTTCTTCAACAGCCTGCTAGGCCCGCCCCCACACCTCGCGGGCGATCTCGGCGACGAGGGCGAGCTTCTCCCACTGGCGCTCGATCGACATGGTCGAGCCGCCGATGCCGCTGGCGAAGCCGCATTGCGGGCTCAGCGCAAGCTGCTCGAGGGGGGCGAACTTCGCCGCCTCGTCGATGCGGCGCTTGATGTCGTCCTTCTTTTCCATCTCGCCGCTCTTGGTGGTGAGGAGGCCGAGCACCGCGATCTTGCCCTTGGGCAGGAAGCGCAGCGGCTCGAAGCTGCCGGCCCGCGGCGTGTCGAACTCGAGGAGATAGCGGTCGACCTCGACCGTGTTGAACAGGACGTCGGCGACCGGCTCGTAGCCGCCGGTCGCGAACCAGTTGCCCGCGAAATTGCCGCGGCAGAGATGGATCGCCGCGGTCATGTCGTCGGGCCGGCCGGCGATCACGTCGTTGATCAGCTTGGCGTAGGTCTCAGGCAGCGTCTCCGGGTCCTCGCCGAACTCGCGGGCGCGCTGGCGCATCGCCGGGTCGCAGAGATAGGCCAGGTTGACCTCGTCGATCTGGACGTAGCGGCAGCCGGCCGCAGCAAGGCCCGCGATCTCGTCGCGGTAGACCTTGGTCAGGTCGGCGAAGAACCGGTCGAGGTCGGGATAGGCCTTCTCGTCGATCGCGCTGCGGCCGCCGCGGAAATGCAGCACGCTCGGCGACGGCATGGTGAGCTTCGGCGTGGCATGGGCGATCGACTTCAGGAACTTGAAGTCGTCGACGAAGATGCCGCCGGCCGGCCGCGCCAGCTTGCCCTCGACCCGCATGATCGCCGGGCCGCGGCTCGCGGCGGCGCCGCCGCCGGGCTGGCCGGCGTCGTTGGCATGGACGGCGAAGCTGGTCGCCGGGGTCTGCGAGCCCTGCTCGACCCGGCGGACATTGGCGAACTTGACCAGGAAGTCGGCCTGCCAAGAGGTGCGGTTGAACTCGCCGTCGCTCTCGACCTGGAAGCCGAGCTCCTCCTGGCGCTTCACCACCTCGCGGATCTTCTCGTGGCGGATGGCGGCCAGCTCGGCGGGCGAAACCTTCTTGTCCCTCTCGCCCTCGATGGCGGCGACCAGGGCGTCGGGGCGGATCAGGCTCCCGACGTGATCGGCGCGCACCGCCGGCAGGCTACGGTCCGACATGAACGACACTCCTCGGCTGAAAGTCGGCCCACAAACCGCATCGGGCATGGCCGGGTCAAGCGGGGCATCGCGCGGCGGCGGCCTTCTCCCTCTGCCCGCCCAAGTCGGGCCTGTCCGATTCGCGATTCCAGGTGTCGAAGGCGCGGATACGCGACTTCGATCGGGGTGAGGGGCGGAGTGAGGGGCGCCGCGGGATGAGGCCCGTTCCGAGAAAGCCCCCTCACCCGCGTCCGCTCCAAAGGCGACTCGACCTCTCCCGCAAGCGGGGCGAGGTCGGCACGGAGCACGGCGTTCGGACCAAAAGAAAGCGCCCGACCTCGGGGGGGAGATCGGGCGCCTACGCGTCAGTCACGCGTTCCGTCGGGAGGGATCCGACGGCGCGAGGCGTCCTGCGGTTGGACGGGGGGCACCACCGGAATATGGGCGCCTCGTGTGCCACTAGATTTGGGGCTAAGCGCCTCGGAATCAATGTCACAAGGGTCACGAGCACGTGAAATTTTTTTCATCTGAACGGCGCGGGGGCGCTCGTCTAGTTGATGGTAAATGCCTGCTCTGGCGGTATCTGTTGGGAATCCAGGTGATCGACCATCACCGTCGTGTCGAGACCCTGCGGGTCGGTCACGGTCCATTGTTTGAGCGCGAACGGATTACCCGCGAAGACCACGGTGAGACGTGATGTCCCGGTGAGGTTGGAATGCTCTTCCACCGTCACGCTGGCGCGCTCGGGGCTGTTCTTCACCGCGGTGACCTTGGCGTCGTCGAGGAGGTCGAGGTTGCGCTTCAGGAGGAAGCGGAGCGGCGTCTGCGACAGCGGATAGACGTCGGAGGTGTCGAGCTTGTGGTCGACCACCGCGATCGTCTTGCCGTTGGAGACGATGTCGAGCGTGCTCGGCAGCGCGTACTGGAAGCGCAGCTTGCCGGGCTTCTCCAGGAAGAAGCGGCCGCGCGAGCGGGCGCCGTCGGGCGCGATCTGGGTGAAGGTCCCGACCAGATGGTCGAAGCTGTTGAACCAGTCGTCGACGCGCTGGACGGTCGCGACCTCGGCGGCGCTGAAGCCGTCGCGGGCGACGGCGGCAGGACGGGCCTTGGCCGCCGCGGCCTGCAGGGCGAGCGGCGCCGGCTGGGCGCGGACCGGGATGGCGGCGGCCGCCGGCCGGGTGGTC
>DASZZB010000093.1:0-5030 GCA_035545115.1 Solirubrobacterales bacterium
GACCACCGCGTTCTCCAGCAGGTTGGCGAAGGCGCGCTCGAGCTGGACCGGGTCGGCGCTCAGCGCCGGCAGGTCCTGGTCGAGCGCCAGCCGCACCCGCTCGCCGTGCGGGCCGATCGATTCGCGCGCCGCGTCGAGCAGGTCGACCAGCTCGACCGCCTCGCGGTGCGGCTCGGCTTTGCCGGATTCGAGCCGCGAGACGTCGAGCAGGTTCTCGACCAGCCGCGAGAGCCGGCGCCCCTCGTCGACCACCGCCTCGCTCAGCTCATGCCGCTCGCCGACGGTGACGCTGGGCGAGTCGAGCGCCGCGCCGGCCGCGATGATCGCGGTCAGCGGCGTGCGCAGATCGTGGGAGACGGCGCGGAGCAGCGAGGTCTTCAGCTCGTCGGAGCGCTGCAGCGCCTCCGCCTCGATCGCCTCTTCGCGCATCCGGTCGCGCTCCGCGGCCAACGCCGCCGCCTCCTCCAGCGCCCGATCGGCCTCCTCGCGGCGCCGCTCCGACTCGGCGGCCCGCGCCCGTGCCAGCTCGGCCAGGGTGCCGCCTGCGACCGCGACGATCACGAAGACGACCAGGGCGACGATGTCGTGCTGGGCGTTGATCGAGAGCCGGCGCAGGGGCGGCAGGTAGAAGAAGTTGAAGACGAGGGCGCTGAGGACCGCCGTGCCGAGGCCGAGCCAGAGGCCCCAGACGGTCGCGATCAGGAGCACGCCGGGGATGAAGACGATCCCCAGCGAGACCGGCTCGGCGATCGTTTCCAGCGCCGCGACGACCGCGGTGCCGATCGCGACGACGAGGATCGAGGCGAGGATGCCGAGGCCGACGGAGGGTGACTTGGCGCTGAGCCGGAACATGCCCTACTCGTACTGGAGGCTCTCCAGCACGTCGAGCCGCGACGCCCGCCGTGCCGGGACGATCGCCGCCACCACTCCCGCCAGCGCCGCCAGCACGAGGATCCCGATCAGCGTTCCGACCGGGTAGGAGAGCGTGAAGCCTTCGCTCTTCAGCGGCTGGGCGATCAGCGCCGCGAAGACGACCCCCAGCACCAGCCCGAGGATCGCCCCGATCAGCGCCGTGATCACCGCCTCGTAACGGATCATCGTCCGCACCTGACGGCGCGACATGCCGATCGCCCGCAGCATCCCCAGCTCCCGGGTGCGCTCGTAGATCGAGAGGCCGAGCGTGTTGGCGACCCCGATCAGGGAGATCAGCACCGCCAGCCCGAGCAGGAGGTAGAAGAGCCGCACGACCGAGTCGATCTGCTTTTCGCGTTCTTCGCGCAGTTCCTGCTGGTTCAGGACTTCGATGGTGGGGAAGGCGCGTTCGGCGCCCGCGGTGAGGACCGCCTGCACCTTCGCCGCGTCGGCGCCCGGTTCGAGGATCACGAAGTCGGCCGAGTCCTGGCGCTGCCTGAAGGCGTCGGCCATCACCGCCTGGGTGACGATCACGTCGCCGAAGATTTTCGCCTTCGATTCGAACTCGCCCGCGACCGTGAACTTCGGTCGGGCCTCCGACTGGCTCAGCAGGCTGAAGGTGTCGCCGACTTCGAGATGGTGCGCCTGGGCGAAGCCTTCGGCGACGAGCGCTTCGTCGTCGGCCAGCCGGCGCAGCCGCTCCGGCCCGCCTGCCTTCCATTCCAGGTCGACCCCTTCTTCGATGTTCGGGGTCGGCCCGTTCACCGCCACCGTTTCGCCGCCGCCGCCGATCACCTTCGCCTGGGCGGTGCGGATCGTCGCCACCCCTTTGACCCCGGGCACCTTCGCGGCGGCGAAGGCGGCGCCGGCCGGGATCGGCGAGAAGCCGTCGGAGTTCTCGATCACCAGCCCCCCGGCGAAGTTTTCGTCGATCACCTGGGCGACAGAGCTCTTCAGCCCGGCGGCGAAGACGGTGATGAAGGTGACCAGGGCGAGCGCGATCATCAGCGCCGCCGCGGTGACCGCGGTGCGGCCCGGGTTGCGCTTCGAGTTCTCGCGGGCGAGCCGCCCGGCCAGACGGCGCGCCAGTTCCAGCGGCCGGCCGGCGATGTCGGCGAGCGGCCGCACCAGGGCCGGGCTGAAGAGCGAGACGGCGACCACCACCGCGATCCCGCCGCCGCCGATCCGCGCCGCCCGCGCCCCGATCCCGCCGCCGCCCGCCAGCCCGGCGACGACGAAGGCGATGCCGATCGCCGCCAGGAGCCCGGCGATGAGGAGGAAGACGATCCGCCGCCGTCGGCTCGGCGCCGGGGAGAAGGCGTGGAGGGCGGCGATCGGCGGCACTCGGGTCGAGCGCACCGCCGGCACCAGCGCCGAGACGAAGGTGACGACGAAGGCGACCGCCGCCGCGACGATCACCGTCCGCGCCTCCAGCACCGGGCTGGTGGTCGGTAGGTCCGCCCCCAGGGCCGAGAAGGCCGCCTTCAGGCCGATTGCGACGACGAAGCCGCCGGCGATGCCGACGATCGCGCCGACCAGGCCGATCGCGGCGGCTTCGAGCAGCACCGAGGCGAGGATCTGCCGGCGCGAGGCGCCGAGCGTCCGCAGCACGCCGAACTCGGAGACCCGCTGGGCGACGGTGATCGAGAAGGTGTTGAAGATGATGAAGGCGCCGACCAGCACCGCCACGTAGCCGAAGACGAGCAGGAAGGTCTGGAAGAAGCCCAGCGCTTCCTTGATTTCTTCCGAGTTGCGTTCGGCGCTTTCGGTCGCCGTCTCGACCCGCGCCGTGGTCGGCAGCACCCTTGCGATCCGCCTTTTCAGGGCCTGCTCGGACACCCCGGCGTCGGCGGCGACCGAGATCTGGTCGAACTCACCGCGCTTGTGGGTGAGCCGCTGGGCGACCGGCAGCGTCACCTGGGCGATCGAGGTGCCGCCGAAGGAAGCCTGGCCGAGCTGGGTCAGCCCGACCAGCTTGAA
Organism: Solirubrobacterales bacterium; assembly: GCA_035545115.1. Lineage (GTDB taxonomy): Bacteria > Actinomycetota > Thermoleophilia > Solirubrobacterales > 70-9 > VAYN01. The sequence continues at coordinate 2,893 of DASZZB010000093.1, forward strand.
CGGCACCGCCCGCCCGGCGCCGACGATCTTCAGCGTGTCGCCGAGCTCGAGGCCCGACGATTCCGCCCCCGCCTTGTCGAGCGAGGCTTCGCCGGGCCCGCGCGGCTTGTGCCCGTCGACATAGGTGAGCGACTCGAGCCCCTTCGGCAGCGTCGAAGAGATGAACTTCGGCGCGAATTTCGTCCCCACCGCGTCGTTTTCGGCGTCGAAGAAGCCGCCCGGCGTGAAGATCGCCCCGGCCGCCTGCTCGACGCCCGCCACCCGCTGCACCTTCGGCAGGTAGGAGGTCGGGATCGTCGGCACTTCGCCGCCTTCCTGCTTGACCGGATTCTGGGCGGTGATCACCACCGCCGTCCCCTTCAGCGACTCACTGAAGATTTCGTCGAAGGCGGCGAAGATCGTGTCGGTGAGGACATAGGAGCCGGCGATGAAGGCGACGCCGAGCACCACCGCCAGCGAGGTCGCGAAGGCGCGCACCCGGCGCGCCCAGATGCTGCGGATCGCCAGCCTGGTCACCGCGCCCCCCTAGTCGAGCTGCTTCATCAGCTCGATCACGTCGTCGGCTCCGCCCGGCGCGCCGTCCTGCACGATCTTGCCGTCGCGCAGGGTGATCAGGCGGTCGGCGTGGGCGGCGGCGACCGGATCGTGGGTGACCATCACCACGGTCTGGCGGAACTCGTCGACGGCGCGGCGCAGCAGGTCGAGGACGTCGGCGCTCGCCTTCGAGTCGAGGTTGCCGGTCGGCTCGTCGGCGAAGACGACGGCCGGCTTGGAGACCAGCGCCCGGGCCACCGCGACCCGCTGCTGCTGGCCGCCGGAGAGCTCGCTCGGCCGGTGGGTGCGCCGGTCCTCCAGCCCGACCGTGCCGATCAGCTGGTCGACCCAGGCGCGGTCGGGCTTGCGCCCGGCGATCGAGAGCGGCAGCACCAGGTTCTCCTCGGCGGTGAGGACCGGCAGCAGGTTGAAGAACTGGAAGACGAAGCCGAGCTTGTCGCGGCGCAGCTTGGTCAGCTCGCCGTCGTCGAGGTGGGTGATGTCGACCCCGTCGAGGGTCACCGTGCCCGCGGTCGGCGTGTCGAGCCCGGCGAGGATGTGCATCAGGGTCGACTTGCCCGAGCCGGACGGTCCCATGATCGCGGTGAAGCGGTCGCGGTCGAAGGCGGTGCTGACCCCGTCGAGGGCGACGACCTCGGTCTCGCCGAAGCCGTAGACCTTGGTCAGCTCCTGGGCGACCACGACCTTTCCGTCCGCGCCTGCCACGCCCCGCACGGTAGCGGGCGGCGCCGGCACGGGGGCTGTCAATACGCTGGCCGCCGTGCCCGCGATCGACCGCTACGACGGCTTCCTGATCGACCTCGACGGCGTCGTCTGGATCGGGCGCGACCCGGTGCCGGGCTCACCCGAGGCGCTGGCGGGGATGCTGGCGGCGGGCAAGGAGCTCGTCTTCGTCACCAACAACCCGACCAGACGTCCAGAGGCCTATGCCGAACGGCTGCGGGGCCTCGGCGTCGAGGTCGGCCCGGAGCGGGTCGTCACCGCCGGGATCGTGGTCGCCCAGCTCGCCGCACGGACGGCCGGGCCGGGCGGCGGGGCGCTCGTCCTCGGCCGCGAGCCGCTGCGCGAGCTGGTCGCCGACGCAGGCCTGCGGCTGGTCGACTTCGAGCGGCCGACCGAGGCCGACGTGGTCGTCGTCTCCGGCTGGCGTGACTTCGCCTTCGCCCACCTGCTCGCCGCGAAGCGGGCCCTCGACGCGGGCGCCGCGCTCCTCGCCACCAGCCATGACCCGACGATGCCGATGCCGGGCGGCGAGTGGCCGGGGACCGGCTCGATCCTCGCCGCGGTCGAGGTCGCCTCGGGCAAGAAGGCGGAGATCGCCGGCAAGCCCGAGCGCCACCTGTTCGAGCTGGCGCTCTCGCGCATCCCCGGCGCGAAGCGGGTGGCGATGGTCGGCGACCGCCTCTCCTCCGACATCGCCGGCGGCCACGCCGCGGGCCTCGACACGATCCACGTCCTCAGCGGCACCAGCGAGGATCACGAGGCGGCCGTGCAGCCGGACCTGACGGTGACGAACCTCGCCGCCTTGATCTCCTAGCCAGAGGGTCGGGGGCCGTGCGGCCGGGAACTTGTGTGCCCGGGCG
>DASZZB010000094.1:0-5224 GCA_035545115.1 Solirubrobacterales bacterium
TGCACTTGACGCGCGCCTCGTGCGCGGTCCAGGCGGCGTAGAAGACGCGCTCGCGCTCGCCCGGATCGGCGGCGGCGACGGCGGCCGCCTCGGCGGCGGGAAGCCACCGTGCCGCGAGGCGCACCAGGTCGCGCCGCGCCCGCAGGCGCTCGAGATCGACCCCGACCTCGACGCCGCCGGGGGCGATCGCGACCAGGGCGAGGGCGCCGGAGTGCGCGAGGTTGAAGGAGAGTCGCCCCGGATCGTCGGCGAGCCGCGACTTGCCCCCCGGCGCGACCGTGAGCCCCGGCGCCTCCTCGCCCCCCAGGTAGTCGCCGAGAACATGCCCGAGCGCCGCCCGGGCCGCCGCCCGCCCGGCCGCTCCCAGCTCCACCCGCCAGACGTGGATCGCGTCCTCCTCCGGTGGTTCGATTGCGCTTGGCATGGGCGTTTCCGTGCGTTCGGGGCGGGGTCGAGATCCTTGCAGGCGGGTCGTCCGCTAGCGTGCGCGGCTTGAACCTCGAGGCTCTCGCCGCCCGCGCGGCAGCGCTCGGCGGTGACCGTCGCCTGCGCTTGATCGTCGCCCTGCTCGGCTTCGCCGCCATCACCGCGGCGACCGCGCTGATCGCGCACCCGAAGATGTTCACCGGCTTCGTCGCCTACGACGACGAGGGCTACATGCTGACGGCGCTGAAGTCGTTCGTGAACCACGGTCACCTCTACGACCAGGTCTTCAGCCAGTACGGCCCCTTCTACTACGAGTTCTGGGGCGGCTTCTTCTCGCTCTTCGGGATCGCCGTCACGCATGACTCGGGCCGCTCCGTGGTGATGGTCCTCTGGGTCCTCTCGAGCCTCGTCTTCGGCCTCTCGATCCTGCGGATCACCGGCTCGATCCTGCTCGGCCTCGGCACCCAGATCCTCACCTTCTCGGCGCTCGAAGTGCTGACCAACGAGCCGATGCACCCGGTCAGCTCGATCGCCCTGCTGCTGGCGCTGATCGTCGCTATCTCGACCTTCGTCGGCACCGGCCGGTCGCGCTGGGCGATGGGACTGCTCGGCGCGGCGGTCGCGGCGCTGGTCCTGACCAAGATCAACGTCGGCTTCTTCGCCTTCGTCTCGGTGGCGCTCGCCTGCGCGGTCAGCTACCAGCAGCTCTGGGGACGGCGTTGGCCGCGGCTCCTGGTCGAGCTCGTCTTCCTCGCGGTCCCGGTCCTCCTGCTGGCGAGCAAGTTCGACGAAGGCTGGGCGCGCCACTACTCGGTCCACGTCTTCGCCACCGCGCTGGCGGTGGTGATCGCGCTGCGCGCGAGGGAGCCGGTGCGCCGCCACGTCGGCGAGCTGCGCTGGCTGCTCGGCGGCTTCGTCGTCCTCGTCGTCGCCTCCTGCGTGGCGATCCTCGCCACCGGGACCAGCATTCACGGGCTGATCGACGGGGTGATCGGCCAGCCGCTGCGCCAGTCGGACGCCTTCACGATCCCGATGCTGCTCTCGCGCCGCGAGTACGCCTTCGACCTGCTCGCGGTCGGCGCCGCGCTCGCCTACTGGTACGCGTCCCGGCGCCGCGCCGCCCCGAGCCCCGCCTGGCTGGCGCTCGGCTCGGTCTTCGCGATCGTCGTCGGCCTCACCATGGCCTTCTCGATGGTCGGCCAGCTGCTGCCGTTCAACGACCGCAACCTGACCGGCTACCAGCTCAGCATGCTGCCCTTCGTCTGGGTGGCGCTGGCGGCGACGACGGCCGGGGAGGAGGACGGCCGCTTCGCCTTCGCGCGGCTCCTGCTGCCGCTGCTCGCCGTCCTGCAGGGGCTGCACGGCTACCCGGTGGCGGGCTCGCAGACCCTGCTCTCGGTGGTGCTGGTGGTCCCGGTCGGGGCGCTCTGCGTCGCCAACGGGGTGCGCGGCCTCGCGCTCCTGGTCGAGGTCGAGCCCGACCGCCTGGCGCTGGCCGGCTTCGGTGTCCTGATGACGGCCGTCCTCGCCTGGTTCGTGCTGAAGACCTACGTCCGCGACCCGCTGCACCAGGCCCGCGGCGTCTACCACACGACCTACCAGCTGCATCTCCCCGGATCGGAAGACATGCATCTGTTCAGCGAAGAAGAAGTGCAGCTGTACGAGGCGGTCTCGCAGGCCATGCGGGAAAATTGCCGCTCGACGGTGATGGAGCCGGGGATGGACAGCTTCTACCTCTGGACCGAAGAGGAACCGCCGTCGCTGACCGCGACCGGTTGGGAGACCCTGTTCGACGACGAAGCCCAGGAACAGGTGATCGAAGACACCGCCGCGACGGAAGGGCTCTGCCTGCTGCGCAACAAAGAACGGGCAGGGGGTTGGGGCGAACGCGAAGGCCCGCTGGTCACCTACCTCGAACACGGCTTCAGGCCGATTGGCAAGTGGGAGGAATACGAACTGCTGCGCCGCCAGGGCCCGGCGCCGTCCCCGACCTCGTGACCACCTGGGTCGTCACCCCGGTCTACCGCGACACCAGCTCGTTCCGGATCCTGCGCGAGCGACTGCTCGAGGTGCTCGCCGGCGAGGGCGGGGCGCCGCGCGGCCCGGTCCGCTTCGTCGTGATCGACGACACGGCGGGCCAGGACCCCGAGGTCGCCTCGCTGGAGCGGCTGAGCGACGTGGTCGTCCTGCAGCCGCCCTTCAACCTCGGCCACCAGCGCGGCATCGTCTACGCGCTGCGCAAGATGCTGCCGCGCTTCGCCGACGAGGACGCGGTGGTGACCATGGACGCCGACGGCGAGGACCGGCCCGAGGACCTGCCGCGCCTGCTCGCCGCGCTCGAGGAGGGTGAGGTGCCGGAGCGCCATGTCGTCCTCGCCCTGCGCACCAAACGCCACGAGCCGCTCGCCTTCAAGGTCCTCTACCGCGGCTTCAAGCTGCTCTTCCGCTCGCTCACCGGGACCACGGTGCGGACCGGCAACTACGCGGTGATGCCGGGGGCGCTGGCGAAGCGCGCCCTGCTCCACCCGACCTTCGACCTCGCCTACTCCTCGGCGATCCTCGCCCTCGACATGCCGGTCACCTTCGTCCCCTGCGAACGCGGCCGCCGCTACGAGGGCGAATCGAAGATGACCTACGGCAAGCTGGCGATGCACGGGCTGCGGATGCTGATGCCGTTCACCGACCGGATCGCGATCCGGGCGCTCGCCGCCTTCGTCCTCTTCGGCCTGGTCGGCATCGTGCTGGCCGCCGTGGTCGTCTTCCTCAAGTACTTCACCAGCTCCTCGATCCCCGGCTGGACCAGCTACATCGCGCTCGGCGCGCTGATCGTCTCGCTGGTCGCGCTCGGCAACTTCGTCAGCCTCTTCGTGCTCTTCTCGCAGACGCGGGCGGTCTCCCTGGCGTCGATCGAGGAGCTGACCGACGAGGTCGGGCCGGGCGACGCCGGGCCGGGCGACGGGGAGCCGGGCTGATGCTGACCGAATCGGGCGAACTGCTCGGCGGCTTCATCGTCCACGCGATCCTGCTCGGGCTGCCCGGGATCGCCGCGGTGCTGCTGACGATGCGGCGCGGGCTGAAGTCGGTGCCGCTCTTGATCGGGGTCGGGCTCCTCGCCTCCGGCGCGGTCTCCTACGCCGCCTTCTGGGCCTACTTCGGCAGCGAGGCGCTCGGCACCACCTGGGACTTCCTCACCTTCGGCGCCTCGCTGCTGGCGATCGGCTTCTGTTGGCGGGCGGGTGGGCTCGACCGCGAGGTGCTGCGCAGGCTGCGCACGCCGTTCCTCCTCTGGTTGCTAGGCAGCGCCTTCGTCGTCTTCTTCGGCTTCCTGCACGGCGCCGCGCACGAAGCGGTCTCGATGAGCGCGCTGCGCTTCTCCGGCCAGCTGCCGACCGACAACGACATCCCCCGCTACTTCGCCGAATGGTTCGCCACCCACGGCCACCAGCACCCGCCCGAATATCCGGGCGAATGGCTGTTCAGCGACCGTCCGCCGCTGCAGGTCGGCTACGTGCTCGCCCAGCGATCCTTCATGAACACGACGAGCGGGCTCAATTACCAGCTGCTCTGCGTGCTCGAGCAGTGCCTCTGGATCCCGGCGATGTGGGCGGTGCTGGTCGCGGTGCCGCTGCGCCGGGTCACCCGGGCGGCGGTGATGGCGGCGGCGATGATCTCCGACATCGCGATCGTGCACGGCTTCTTCGTCTGGCCGAAGCTGATCGCCGCCGCCTTCCTCCTCGCCGCGCTGGCGGTGATCCTCTCGCCCGAGTGGCGGCGCGACCGCCGCGACCTGCGCGTCGCGGGCCTGATCGGGGCGCTCCTGGCGCTCTCGATGCTCTCCCACGGCTCGAGCGTCTTCGGGGTCATCCCCCTGGTCATCTTCGCCGCCTTCCGCGGCGTGCCGACGTGGCGCTGGCTGGGCGCCGCGATCGCCGCGCTGCTCCTGTTCTACGTGCCCTGGACCGCCTACCAGCACTACGAGGACCCGCCCGGCAACCGCCTGCTCAAGTGGCAGCTGGGCGGCGACACGGAAGTCGACTCGAAGGGGACGCTCGAAGCGATCGAGGACGGCTACGAAGAAGAGGGCTTCGGTGGCGCGGTCGACCTGAAGGAGGAAAACTTCGAGGAAATGGCGGGGTGGCCGCGGACCAGGGACGAATACGACTCGGCCGTGGAAGCGCTCGAAGCGGGCAAACCGGGCATCGCGATGGAAAAGGTGCGCTGGGATCGCTTCTTCAGCCTCTTCCCGTTCCTCGGCATCCTCCTGCTCGGGCCGATCGCGATGATCGTCGCCTGGCTGGCGAAGAAGAAGCGTGACCCCGACGAGTGGCGCTTCGCGCTGCTCTGCTTCGCTTTCTTCGCGATCGCCTGCATCAGCTGGGGGCTGCTCCTCTTCGGCACCCCGGACTCGCGCACGACGATCCACGTCGGCAGCCTCGCGGTGCCGCTGCTCGGCCTGGTCGGCTGCATCGTCGGCATGCGCTCGGTCCATCCGCGCGCCGGGATCGCCCTGGCGCTGGTCAATATCCTCTTCGTGCTCTTCCTCTACGCGCCCTCGCTGACGCCGCCGCCCGGCACCGGCTACTCGGTCCTCAACGGGCTGCTCGCGGCGCTCAGCCTGCTCGGGATCGGCTACGTGATCCTGCGCGAGGCGCGGCCCGACCTCGACCTGAGAGCGCGGCGCGCCTGATGCCGGGGGCGACGAAGGCGCGGATCGCGGCGCTGCGCGGGACGATCGACCGCGGTCTCTTTCCGGCGCCCGACCGCGAACGCCGGCTCTTCTCCCGCAACGAGGGCATCG
>DASZZB010000095.1:0-8609 GCA_035545115.1 Solirubrobacterales bacterium
GCTGTGGCCGCCACGAGACGCCCGGGACGTGAGGGTCCTTCAGGGAAGAGGGCACAGGTCGGGAGGAAGTCCACGCTTCCTTCACGGGTCCGTGCGGGATAACCGCCCCGGAACCTGGATCGTTGACGAAGACGCCGAGAACGTCACACCTCCCGGCCCTCCGGGGACCAGGATCGGAGGTCTGAGACGCGCTGGGTGCATTGACCCTCCTATAGGAGGGTCAAAGGGTGGTCACGTGATTCAAACGTCTGAAGAAGACAGGAGAAACGGTGCGCTTCCCGACATCTCCGTGACGAGGCCCGGGACCTGTGACGGATCCATGACGTCCCCGTGGCTCCCCGGTGAGCCTTCCGCCACTCCCCGCACCCCCGGCCGTCCCGGCCACGGCCACAGCCTGCCTGGGCCGTGGCCGGGACGGCCGCGTCCCTTCCCGTCCGCGGAGCCCCATCAAGGCCCAGGGGCGCCGGCTTCCGCGAACCCATCGGACGGTGGTCGGACCACCGGCGGGTCGTCGTCGCCTGGGCGGCGGCGCTGGGTCCAGACGAACCAGGCGGCGCCGATCAGGGTGAGGATGATCGCCACCCAGAAGTTCAGCCGCTGGCCGAGGATGTGGTGGGCGGGGTCGACCCGCAGGCTCTCCTCGAAGATGCGGAAGGCCGAGTAGCCGGTGACGTAGAGGGCGAAGAGGCCCGGCGGGCGGATCTTGCGGTGGTGGCCGAGCCAGACGAGGAAGGCGGCCAGCGCCAGGTTCCAGATGAGCTCGTAGAGGAAGGTCGGCTGGAAGGTGGCGTAGTGGAGGTAGCCCTCGGGGCGGTGTTCGGGTGAGATCTGGAGGGCCCAGGGGAGGCTGGTCGGGCCGCCGAAGAGCTCCTGGTTGAAGTAGTTGCCGACCCGGCCGATCGCCTGGGCGACGAGCAGGGCGGGGGCGGTCGCGTCCATGAAGGCGGCCACCGAGGCGCCCGCGCGGTGGACGCGCCAGATCCCCACCGCGGCGCCCGCCGCGATCCCGCCCCAGATGCCGAGCCCGCCGTCCCAGATCGCGATCGGTCCGTACCAGGCGTGCGGCATTTCGCTGAAGCTGGTGATGTCGAAGTAGAGACGGCCGCCGATCAGCCCGGCCGGGAAGGCCCAGATCGCGACGTCGTAGACCAGGTCGGGATCGCCGCCCTGCGCCCGCCAGCGCCGCCGCACGATCAGGATCGAGGCGGTCACCGCGAGCGCGTACATCAGCCCGTAGGCGTGGATCTCGAAGGGCCCGACGCCGATGCCGCTGCTCGACGGGCTGGGGATCGAGGCGATCACGGGCTCCAACCTAGATGGTCGTCGATGGAGACAGAAAGGAGAACGATTCTCAATATCATGTTAGGCTGCGCGCTGCGGCCGATCGGCCGCCTCGACCCCACCTCGCTCAGGAGCCTCGGTGCCCTCGACCCCTCGCCTGCCCGCCCCGCGCCTCGCCGCCGTCGCCCTCGCCTTGCTTGCCCTGGTGACGGCGCTCGCCGTGGCCGGTTGCGGTGGCTCCTCCGCCGACGCCGGCGCGGAAGGCAAGATCGCGGCGGTCGGCGCCGAGAACGAGTACGCCGACGTGATCGAACAGATCGGCGGCAGGTACGTCGACGTGAGCGCGGTGGAGAGCGACCCGAACACCGACCCCCACACCTTCGAGGCGAGCGCCGGCGTCGCCCGGCAGGTCGCCGACGCCGAGGTGGTCGTCCAGAACGGCCTCGGCTACGACACCTACATGGAAAAGATCGAGTCGGCCTCGCCGAGCTCGCAGCGCAAGGTGATCGACGTGCAGGAGCTGCTCGGCCTCCCCGATTCCACCGCCAACCCACACCTCTGGTACAAGCCGGAGACGATGCCGGCGGTCGCCAGGCGGCTGGTCGCCGACTTCGCCGAGCTGCAGCCGGGACACCGGGCCTACTTCGCCGCGAACCTGAGCAAGTTCGAAGCCTCGCTGCGGCCATGGTTGGCACACCTCGAAGAGTTCGACAGGAAGTTCCCCGGCGCCACCGTCGCCACCACCGAGCCGGTCGCCGACTACATGCTGGAAGCCGCCGGGATCGAGAACCTCACCCCGTTCACGATGCAGGCCGACATCATGAACGACACCGACCCCGCTCCCCAGGCCGTCGCCATGCAGGAAGGCTTCTTCGCCGACAAGCAGGCAGACGCCTTCGTCTACAACCAGCAGGTGACCGACTCGATCACCGGGAAGTTCCTCGGCTCCGCCGCCGAGAACGACGTGCCGGTGGTCGGCGTCTACGAGACGATGCCGAGCGGCTACACCTACCAGCGCTGGATGATGGCCGAGCTGAAGGCGCTCGAAGAAGCGGTCGCCGACGGCAAGTCGACCGAAGGGCTGCGATGACGACGGAGGCGATCGGCGACGCGGTGCTCGCGGTCGAGGACGTCGGCGTGCGGATCGCCGGGCGCCAGGTCCTCGACCGGGTCGACTTCGCGATCGCCCCCGGCCAGTTCACCGGCCTGATCGGCTCCAACGGGGCGGGGAAGACGACGCTCTTCCGCGCGATCCTCGGGCTGCAGGCGGTCGGCGAGGGCCGGATCCTGGTCGCCGGCCGGCCGCGCTCGCGGCGCACCGACGCGATCGGCTACGTGCCGCAGAAGTTCCTCCTCGACCCCGACCTGCCGCTGCGCGGTCGCGACCTCGTCGGGCTCGGCCTCGACGCGCGGCGCCTCGGCTTCTCGCTCGACCGCCGCCGGCGGCGCGAGCGGGTCGAGGAGATGCTCGCCGCGGTCGGCGCCGAGTCGTTCGCCGACACCCGGGTCGGCCGGCTCTCCGGCGGCGAGCAGCAACGGATCCTGATCGCCCACGCGCTGATCTCCGGGCCGCGCCTGCTGCTCGCCGACGAGCCGCTCGCCAACCTCGATCTGCGCAGCGCCCAGGAGGTGGTCTCGCTGCTCGCCCGGGTCTGTCGCGAGCGCGGTGTCGCGGTGCTGATCTCCGCCCACGAGATCAACCCGCTGCTGCCGGTGATGGACCGGATCGTCTACCTGGCGAACGGGCGCGCGGCGAGCGGTACCACCGAGGAGGTGATCCGCCCCGACGTGCTCGGCAGGCTCTACGGCCACCACGTCGACGTGATCGACGTCCACGGCCGCGTGCTGATCGTCGCCGGGGCCGGGGACGACGCCGATCTCGGCGGCTGCGAGGAGACGGTCCGCCATCCCGAGGTGATCCGGTGAGCCCGGGCGCCCTCCTCGGCCCCGTCTTCGCGCCCGGCTTCTTCGACAACGAAGCCGTCCACGTGGCGCTTGCGATCGGTGCCGCGGTGGCGGTCGTGACCGGCGTGGTCGGAGTCTTCACGGTGATGCGAGGGCAGTCCTTCGCCGGCGAGGCGCTCGGCGACATCGGCACCACCGGTGGCTCGGCCGCGGCCCTGGTCGGTGCCGGTCCGCTGGCCGGGTTCGTCGCGGTCGACGTGCTCGCCGCCGCGGCGATGGAGCTGGTCGGCGTGCAGCGGGTCCGCGGCCGCGACCTGGCGACCGGGATCGTGCTCGGCGCCGCGATCGGCCTCGCCGCGCTCTTCCTCTACCTGGACTCGACGCAGGGGACGGGCGGCAGCTCCACCGTGACCATCCTCTTCGGCTCGATCTTCGCGATCTCGAGCTCGACGATCCCCGCCGTGGTGGCGCTCGCGGCGCTCGCCGTGGGGCTGATCGCCGGCCTCTACCGGCCGCTGCTGCTGAGCACGGTGAGCCCCGAGATGGCGGCGGCGCGGGGGATCCCGGTGCGGCTGGTGGGCGCCCTCTACCTCCTGGCGCTGGCGCTGGCGACGGCGCTCGCGGCGATCACGATCGGCACGATCCTCAGCACCGCGCTCCTGATCGGACCCGCGGCGGCGGCGCTGCGGCTGACCCGCCGGCCGCTGCGGGCGATGCTGGCGGCGATCGCGATCGGCATCGCCGCCACCTGGATCGGCATCGTCCTCGCCTACGACAGCTACCACTGGCCGCCCCAGGAACACGGCTGGCCGGTCAGCTTCTTCGTCGTCGCCCTGGTCTTCGCCCTCTACCTGCTCAGCGGCCTCGTCGAGTGGCGCCGCGAGAAGGGTGCCTGACGATGTTCAGCGGCTTCATGGTCAACGCCTGGACGGTCTCCGGCATCGTCGCCGTGGTCGCCGGCGTGGTCGGCTTCTTCACCGTCCTGCGCGGCTCCGCCTTCGCCGCCCACGCGATCCCCAACGGCTCCTTCGCCGGTGCCGCCGGGGCGTCGCTGGTCGGGGTCGGCACCTTGCTCGGGCTCGGCGTCTTCGCCTTCGTCGGGGCGCTCGGGATCGGTCTGCTCGGCCGGCGCGGGCGCCACGACGCGGTCACCGCCCTGATGCTGGTGACGATGCTCGCCCTCGGCGCCCTCTTCGTCAGCCTCGGCAGCCAGTACGCGCCCGAGGTCTACTCGCTGCTGTTCGGCGAGGTGCTCGGGATCAGCTCCAACTCGGTGGCGCCGACGTTGATCCTCGGCGTCGTCTGCGTGGCCGCGATCGGCCTCCTCTATCGCCCCCTGATGCTGTCCTCGACCCTGCCCGAGGTGGGCGAGGCGCGGGGGATCGGCACCTTCGCGATCGAGCTCGCCTTCCTCGGCGTGCTGGCGCTGGCGACCGCGATGACGGTGCCGGTGGTCGGCACCCTGCTGATCTTCAGCCTGATGATCGGCGCGCCCGCCGCGGCCCGCTCGCTGACCGATCGCCCCGGCGTGGCGATGGCCCTCTCGGTGGTGCTCGCCCTGGCGGTCGTCTGGTTCGCGATCGCGGCGTCTTACGAAACGGATTGGCCGGTCGGCTTCTTCGTCGGCACCGCGAGCGCCGCCGTCTACGTGGCGGCGCGGCTCTGGCAGGTCGGACGCGAGCGGTACGGTCGACGGCGAGCCCTAGGATCGGTCGCATGAGGACGGCCGTCCCGGAGACCTGGGAAGAGCGCGCGCTCGGCGCGTTGCGGCGGGCCGGGCACCGCCGCGGCGGTGCCCGCAGGGCGGTGATCGAGGCGCTCGCCCATCACGACTGCGCGGTCACCGCGCTCGACCTGGAGGAGGAGCTGCGCCGTCGCGAGGCGGGGGTCGGCCGCGCCAGCGTCTACCGCGCGCTCGAGCAGCTCGAGCAGCTCGGCCTGGTGCAGCGGATCGAGGTCTGCCGCGGCACCGCCGGCTACGAGCGGGTCGATCCCACCGGCCATCATCACCACCACGCGATCTGCCGCGACTGCGGCCGCATGGTCCCGTTCGAGGACCCGAGCCTGGAGCGCGCCCTCGACCGGCTCGCCGGCACGATGAGCTTCGACGTCACCGAGCACGACGTGGTCTTGCGCGGCACCTGCGACCGCTGCGCCCGCTGAGGCTTGCCCGGCTCGGCTTGACGGTGGCCTCGGCGTGCGGAGGGCGCGGCCCGGCCCCAGCGGCCCATCCGTCCTCGGCGATTGGTCATTGACGCCTCGCCTGCCACTTCACGTTTGCGGAGCACCAGTTGTGGCCCGTGGCGTCAGGCCGGCCCGCTGGATTGGTGAACAGCAGGGAGAACAGCCTGCCGGTGGCGGTCTGGTCCCGGACGGAGCCGGTCAGATCATCGTTGCCCTCCCAGCCCTTGTCCAGTAGCTGATTGTCCGGGAGAAAGGCCCACGTCCCTTCGAGCACGAGTGGACGCTTTACCGGCAGGCTCACGACATGGACGACGCTCGGTGGCTGTCCCAAGCAGGACGTGACAACGATCGCCTTCAGGTTGCTGATCGATTTATTGCTCAGCGTGAAGCTCACCGGCAGCCGCCGGCCGGGCTTGCAGGCACCCGCAGGCACTGGTTCCGTCGGGCATTTCTGATTCGTGAAGCCGCTGTAGCGGCCAGGCCGGAAAGGCAGCGAATGCCGGGCCGCCGGCCCCGTAGCGGTGCTGACACCTTCGGCCATCGCAGCCGCCGGCAAGAGCAACGCCGCCCCGACGACCATCATCTCCACTGCCGCCAGCCAGTGCTTTGGCCGTAGTTCTCGCGCATTTCTCATACCCCGTGCCTTTCGGTTGTCCCGCCCGCGATCGCCTTCTGAAGACCGCCACACGGGCCTTCCCGTCTGGGATGGCCTGGAGGCCAGGCCGGTGGTGGTAGAGCGCTACAATACACGCTCTATAAAGCGTATTCTCTAGAGTCTAGACCGGAGGGCGCGCTTTAGGCAGGGTCTGAGTGCCCTGATGGCCCGATCCCTGCCGCCTGATCCGTCGCTTGGCAAAGCCCTCCGGCAATTACGAGAGGCACGCCATCTGAGTCAAGAGAGCGTCAGCCACGCGGCCGACATCACGCTCGGGGCCTATGGCCGGATTGAGCGCAGTGAGGTAGCTCCGGCTTGGCCAACTGTCCGGGCGATTGCCCGTAGCCTGGAAATCAGCATGGCCGAACTGGGGGCGGCCGTGGATCAGGCAAGTAGCAGGCCGGCCGATATTCGCCACTCGTGATTCGCTCAAGGCGGGACTCAGTCATGCGCGCTCCCTCGAAGAGCACGCTTTGATCGTGCGGTAGCTGAGCGGCTGGCCGAGCTCTCGCTACACGGCCCGACGAAAGACGGTCGGTGCATGGGCTCGTCAGCGCTGGGCAAGGCTGTCGCGACGCGCGTCAGACGCCAGCCCACCCGGTGTGTTCGCAGTTCGCTTCGCTATGCGGAGGTAACTGCGAACGCACTGCCGGGCGGGCGGGGCACGCTTGCGGGCGGACCTGGCTATCATTCCCCGGCCGCGTGGGCGATGCCCCGCGCTTTTTTATGACCGGTAGCACGATGAAGACCTTTGTGGCCACAGCCGAGAACCGCGAGCGCGACTGGTACGTCGTCGACGCCGAGGGCCAGACCCTGGGCCGGCTGGCGACCCAGATCGCCGATGCGCTGCGCGGCAAGCGCAAGCCGACCTACACGCCGCACGTCGACACCGGCGACTTCGTCGTCGTCGTCAACGCCGAGAAGATCCGCGTCACCGGCGACAAGCTGGCGCAGAAGACCTACTGGCGCCACAGCGGCTATCCGGGCGGGATCAAGTCGCGCAGCCTCGGCGAGATGCTGGAGAGGCGTCCCGAGGAAGTGATCCGCAAGGCGGTGAAGGGGATGCTGCCGCGCAACCGGCTCGCCCGCCGGCAACTGACCAAGCTGAAGGTGTACGCCGGCCCCGAGCATCCGCACGCGGCCCAGCAGCCGAAACCGATGGAGATCAATGCCTGACGACGTGAACAACGAGCCCGCCGACGAGACGACGACTCCGGACGGGACGACTCCGGACGGGACGGCCGAGGGACAAGCCTCGCCGACCGCGGGTCCTGTCGCCGACGAGGCGCCCTCGTCCTCGCAGGCCGACGCCTCTGAGGCTGCCGAGGAGCCCCAGGCTGACGCCTCGGAGCAGGCCGAGGAGGCCGCCGAGCCCGAGGAGATCTCCGAGCCCGAGGAGACCCCCGAGCCCGAGCCCGAGCCCGTCGCCGCGGAGCCGAGGAAAGAGGAGAAGAAAGACGTCATCCCGGGTGCCGACCTGGAGCCGATCGCGGTCGAGCCCGATGCTCCCGAGCTGTCGGCCGAGGAGCGCGCCCGGCTCGAAGCCGAGGAAGAGGAGAAAGCCCGCCGCGAGGCCGAGCTGGCCGCCGCCGAAAGCGAGTCGCAGGTGGCCGACCGCGCCCCGGCGAAGATGGAGAGCGGCGCCCGCTTCATCGCCACCGGCAAGCGCAAGCGCTCGATCGCCCGCGTCACCCTGGTCCCCGGCGACGGCAAGTTCGAGATCAACAAGCGCAGCCTCGAGGAGTTCTTCCCCCGGCCCCTGCACCAGACGATGGCGCGCCAGCCGCTCACCGTCTCCGGTTACGAGGGCAACGTCGACGTCCGCGTCCGCGTCCACGGCGGCGGCGTCTCCGGCCAGGCCGGGGCGGTGCGCCACGGGATCGCCCGGGCGCTGACCGAGGTCGACGCCGAACTGCGCGGCGACCTCAAGCGCCGCGGCTTCCTCACCCGCGACGCCCGGGTCAAGGAGCGGCGCAAGGCCGGCTTCAAGAAGGCCCGCAAGAAGCCGCAGTTCAGCAAGCGCTGAGCCCGAGTGTCTATCCGGAAACCCCCGCGCACGCCTGGCGGCACCGGACACTTCGCGGGGCGTCGTCCTCGGTCGGCCAAATGGCGCTGCCATTCGGCCTCCCTGCGTCCTACCCCCGCTCGGTCCGGCACTGGCCAGTCGCACACGCGAGTCTCAAGACCGCCCCTGAAACTGCCGATTTAACCCTTCCCCTCCGGTTTCGCTGCTAGCCTTGCGCCGCTTCCGGCGTTAAACAGGACGCGGTACCCGCCGAGGCATTTTTCCGAACACTCCGTTTCCAGCCACGACGAAGGAGCCACCGTAGGCGCCGCCGAGACATCCCTGCCCGACGTGACGAAGTTCGCGATCGGTTTCGACCACCGCGACCGTCCCCGCCTCTTCGAGCTGTGGACCGAGGTCCTCGACTCCGAGCAGTGGTCCGAGGGCGCCAAGCTCGCCGCCTTCGAGGAGCGCTGGGCCGAGTGGAACAAGCTGCCGAGCGTCGGGCTCTCGAGTTGGGCCGGCGGCGCGCTCGCCGCGCTCGAGTTCGCGGGCGTGAAAGGGGAGACCGTCCTCTGT
>DASZZB010000096.1:0-7052 GCA_035545115.1 Solirubrobacterales bacterium
CTCGATCCCGACCGGCTCGCTGGCGCTCGATCTGGCCCTGGGGATCGGTGGCGTGCCGCGCGGCCGGATCGTCGAGATCTTCGGCCCCGAGTCCTCGGGGAAGACGACGCTGGTCAACCACATCATCGCCGAGGCCCAGGCCCGCGGCGGCGTCTGCGCCTTCATCGACACCGAGCACGCGATCGACCCCGTCTACTCGCGGGCGATCGGCGTCGACACCGACGAGTTGCTCGTCTCGCAGCCCGACTACGGCGAGCAGGCGCTGCAGATCGCCGACCGGCTGATCGCCTCGGCGGCGGTCGACGTGGTGGCGATCGACTCGGTCGCGGCGCTGACCCCGAAAGCCGAGCTCGACGGGCAGATCGGCGACACCACGGTCGGCCTGCAGGCGCGGCTGATGTCGCAGGCGCTGCGGAAACTCGCGGGCAGCCTCAACCGGACCAAGACCGTCTGCCTGTTCACCAACCAGATTCGCGAAAAAGTCGGCGTCCAGTTCGGCTCGCCGGAGACCCAGCCGGGAGGTCGGGCGCTGAAGTTCTACTCCTCGCAGCGGCTCGACATCCGCCGCATCGAGACCCTGAAGGAAGGGACCGAGGCGGTCGGCAACCGGGTCCGCGTGAAAGTCGTCAAGAACAAGGTCGCGGCGCCGTTCCGTCAGGCCGAGTTCGACATCGAGTACGGGGTCGGGATCTCGCGCGAGGGCGGTCTCCTCGACTTCGGCATCGAACAGGATCTGGTCCAGAAATCGGGCTCGTTCTTCTCCTACGGCGAGACCCGCCTGGGACAGGGCCGCAACAACGCGAAGCAGTTCCTGGTCGACAACCCGGAGCTCGCCCTGGAGATCGAGACCAAGGTCCGCGCGGCGCTCGGAATCGGCAGCACGCCGGGCGATGCCGCTCCTCAGGTGGATCCCGCGATCGCCGAGGCCCAGGCCGCCTGACGCGGCCGGGCTTCGGTCTGCAAGCACCGGGTCTCGTGCACCAATAGGATTCTGGCCGCCCGATGCACGAAACGCTCTTCTATATCTGCGGCGGCATCCTCGTCGTCTCGGCCGTCCTCGTCAGCCTGATCGGGCTGAAAAACGACAATTTTCCGGGCAGGTTGATGCCGCTGATCATCGTCTGGTTCGCGGTCTTCGCGGTCGGCGCCGGCACCTTCGCGGTCCTGCACGGCAAGGACGAGTCGAAGGAGCACGACAAGGAGTACGCGAAGGCGAGCGAAGAAATCAAGTTCAACGAGACCGAAGGCCCGTACCTGAGGGCGCAGGAAGCAGAAGAAGGTGAATCGGGGCCCGGCGAAGCCGAAGAAGCCGAAGAAGCCGAAGAAGCCGAAGAAAAAGTCGGCGAATCGGAAGAATCCGAAGAAGGCGAAGAGACCGGCGAAAAGGGAGGCGTAAATGCCGGTGGCGGCAACGCCGAGATGGGCGCCGCCGTATTCTCGGAAAACTGCGCGACCTGCCACGGCGCCACCGGTCACGGCGGCACCATCGGTCCCGACCTGCGGACGATGCCGCTGGCCCAGTCCGAAGAAGGCACGATCCAGCAGGTGGACCACGGCGGCGGCGCGATGCCCGCCTTCGAAGGCGTCCTCTCCGAAGAAGAAATCGAAAACGTCGCCGCCTACGTCGCGCAGGACGTCACGCACGGCGAATAGCGCCCCGGCTGCCCCGCCGCGCCCGGGCGCCCATCTCCCTCCCGGTACCCTGAGCGCGTGAAGCGCTTCCACGTCACCACCTTCGGGTGCCAGATGAACGTGCACGACTCCGAGCGGATGCGCGGGATGCTGACCTCGCTCGGCTACGAGGAGGCGGCGGAGCGCTCGGAAGCCGACCTGATCCTCTTCAACACCTGCTCGATCCGCGAGTCGGCCGACAGCCGCTTCATCGCCCACCTCGGCGAGGCGAAGCGGCTGAAGGGCGAAGACGCGGCCCGCACGGTCGGCGTCGGCGGCTGCTGGGCCCAGTCGGTCAAGGACGAGGTGTTCGAGCGCTTCCCCTTCGTCGACGTCGCCTTCGGGCCGGGCCAGATCCACAAGCTCGCCGAGTTCCTCAACTCCGACTCGCTCACCGCCCAGGGCTACTTCGAGTTCGAGGACTTCTCCGGCCATCTGCCCGCCCGTCGCGAGCGCGAGTTCCAGGGCTGGCTGCAGATCTCCCAAGGCTGCAACTGCGCCTGCTCCTACTGCATCGTGCCCTCGACCCGCGGTCGCGAGGTCAGCCGTGACCCGGCGGAGCTGATCGCCGAGGCCGAGGCGCTCGCCGCCGACGGCGTTCGCGAGGTGACGCTGCTCGGCCAGAACGTCAACAGCTACGGCCGCGATCTGCCGCGCGAGAGCCGGATCAGCTTCGCCGAGCTGCTGGCCCGCGTGGATGCCGTCCCCGGCATCGACCGCATCCGCTACACCAGCCCGCACCCGAAGGACATGAAAGAGGACGTGATCCGCGCCCACGCCGAGCTGCCCGCGCTCTGCGAGCAGATCCACCTGCCGCTGCAGTCGGGCTCGAGCGCGGTGCTCAAACGGATGCGGCGCACCTACGACCGCACGCGCTACATGGACCGCGTCGCGCTGATCCGCGAGCACGTCCCCGACTGTGCGATCACCACCGACATCATCGTCGGCTTCCCGGGGGAGACCGAGGCCGACTTCGCCGCGACGCTGGCGGTGGCGGAGGAGGTGGGCTACGACGGCGCCTTCACCTTCATCTTCAGCCCGCGGCGAGAAACCGAGGCGGCGAAGATGGAGGGGCAGCTGCCGCACCCGGTCAAGGTCGAGCGGATGGAACGGCTGGTCGAGGTGGTGCAGCGGCGCGCCGCCGAGCGGGCGCAGCGGTTCGTCGGGCGGACGATGGAGGTCCTGGTCGAGGGGCCGAGTCGTACCGATCCGACCCGGCTGCGGGGGCGGACGCGGCATGGGAAGGCGGTCAACTTCGAAGGTACGGCGGCGCCGGGCGAGATGGTGGATGTGGAGATCGAGAGTGCGACTTCTCAGACGCTGGCGGGCGTCTCGGTGAAGCCCCTCTCTCAACTTTTTCGGTGAGGACCTTGCGGACGCACGAGGTGCGGGCAACGAAAAAGTACAAGCCGTTCGGGGCTTCACCGAGACGCCCCTGATGGTTTCGGGCGGGACGGTGCTCGCGATCTTCGGACCGACGGGGATCGGCAAGACCGGCGTCGCTGTTTCGCTGGCTGGATTGCTGCGGGAGCGGGGCGAGGATCCGGTTGCGATCAACTGCGATGCGCTGCAGGTGTACGAAGGGCTCGACGTGCTCACCGGGGCCGCCACGGCCGAGGAGCGGGAGGTGCTGCCGCACGAGCTGCTCGGGGTCGTCCCGGTGACCGCCGACTTCTCGATCGGGGACTACATGCCGCTCGCGCACGCGGCGATCGATGCGGCGCTGGAGGCGGGGCGGACGCCGATCGTCGTCGGGGGGACGGGGCTCTACCTGCGCGCCGCCCTGGCCGACCTCTCGTTGCGCAAGGTCCCGGCCTTCTCCGAGGAGTCGGAGCTGTGGTCGGGGGAGACCCGGCATCCGACCCGGATCTTCGGCCTCGACATGGAGCGGGCGAAGCTCTACGAGCGGATCGACGCCCGGGTCGACGCGATCGTCGCCGCCGGCGGGGAGGAGGAGGCACGCCGCGCCGACGCCCTCGGAGCGGGACGGACCGCCCGCAAAGCCCTCGGCCTGACCGAGCTCCTGGCCGGCGACCTGGCCACGATGAAGCGCCGCTCCCGCAACTACGCCCGCCGCCAGCTCACCTGGATGCGCAAAATCCCCAACCTCACCCCGATCGACCGCACCAACCTCACCGACCGCCAGGCCGCCATGTTGATGGGCCGAAAAGTCCTGAAATAGAGGACTTTTCGGCCCATCAACATTGTCGCTAGGGTCGGCGGATGAGATTCGAGAAGTGGCAGGCGCTCGGCAACGATTACCTGATCCTCGAGCGGGCGAATCTGCCCTGGGAGCTGACCGAAGGGCGGATCGAGTGGCTCTGCGACCCGCATTTCGGCGTCGGCGCCGACGGGATCCTCTTGCTCGCGCGGAGCGAGGATCCGGAGTTCGTCGCCCAACTGCGGATCTTCAACCCCGACGGCTCGGAGGCCGAGCTGTCGGGCAACGGGGCGCGCGAGGCGATCCTCTACCTGCGCCGCCACGGCTGGACCGATGCCGAGGAGTTCGCGATCTCGACCGCCGCCGGGCCGATCCGGCCGACGATCACCGGCGAGCTGACCTGCTCGGTCGACATGGGCAAGGCATCGACCACGTCCAAGGACTTCCCCTCCGGGGGCCCCGACGGCCGCGGCACGGTCCGCTCGGCGGACCGGGACTGGGAGTTCCAACACGTCTCGATCGGCAACCCGCAGTGCGCGATCGTGGTCGACGCCGCCGAGCTCTCCGACCTCGACCTCGGCGAGATCGGTCCCGCGATCGAAGCCTCCGATCTCTTCCCGAACCGCACCAACGTCTCCTTCCTCGCGTTCGACGGCTCCGACGTCCGCGCCCGCATCTTCGAGCGCGGGGTGGGGGAGACGCTCTCCTCCGGCACCGGCGCCTCCGGCGCCGCCGTGACGGCTTTCCTGCGCGGCGCGCCGAGCCCGCTCACGGTCGAGCTCGACGGCGGCGAGCTCACGGTCGACGTCGGCGAGGACCTGGCGGTGCGGCTCGACGGCTGGGCCGAGCCGGTCTACGCGGGCGAGGCCTCGCCCGAGCTGCTCGCCGCGCTCGCCGAGCAGGACTGACGGCCCGGCAGGCCGATAGATTTCCGCGCCATGCCCATCGCCGAACCCTCGAAGCGCCTGCAGGCGATCCCGCCCTACATGTTCCAGGAACTGGAGCGGCGGATCGCCGAGAAGCGCGCCGCCGGCATCGACGTGATCAGCCTCGGGATCGGCGATCCCGACCAGCCGACCTACCCCTACATCGTCGAGGCGATGCAGCGGGCGGTCACCGACCCCGCCACGCACCAGTACCCCTCGAACCGCGGCCGCGACGACTTCCGCGCGGCCCTCGCCGACTTCTACGACAGGCGCTTCGGGGTCGGGGTCGACCCGGCGAGCGAGGTGATCCCGGCGATCGGCGCCAAGGAGTGCATCTACAACCTCTGCAGCGCCTTCCTCGATCCGGGCGACGTGGCGCTCGCCGCGGACCCCGGCTATCCGGTCTACACCGGGGGGCCGCTCCTACACGGCGCCACCGCCGAGCTGATGCCGCTGGTCCCGGAGAAGGGCTTTGCGCCCGACCTGTCGGCGATCTCCCCGGAGGCGGCCGCCAAGGCCCGCCTGATGTTCATCAACTACCCGAACAACCCGACCGGCGCGATCGTCCCCGACGGCTTCTTCGCCGAGGTGGTCGACTTCGCCCGCGCCCACGAGATCCTCGTCGTCCACGACAACGCCTACTCGGAGACGACCTACGACGGCTACGTCGCCCCCAGCTTCCTCGCGACGCCGGGCGCCAAGGAGGTCGGGGTCGAGGTCTTCTCGCTCTCCAAGGGCTACAACATGACCGGCTGGCGGGTCGCGGCGATCCTCGGCAACCCCGACGCGATCCAGTCCTACTGGGGCCTCAAGACCAACGTCGACTCGGGCCTCTTCGAGGCGCTGCAGCTGGCCGGCGTCGCCGCGCTGCAGGGCCCGCCCGAGCCGCTCGCGGAGATGAACGCGACCTACACCCGCCGCCGCGACCTGGTCGTCTCGGCGCTCGCCGCGATCGGCGTCGAGGTCACCGCGCCGAAGGGCACGATCTACATCTGGGCCCCGGTCCCCGACGGCCACACCTCGACCTCCTTCGCCGAGACCGTCCTCGAAGAGGCGGCGGTGGTCGTCTCACCCGGCTCGATGTACGGGCCGTCCGGCGAGGGCTTCTTCCGCATCTCGCTCACCACCCCCGACGAGCGGATCGAAGAGGCCGTCGAGCGGATGCGCGAGCACCTGGCCTGAAACTTCACGTCTGACCCGACTCCGTCGGCTACATTTCCGCGCGAATGTGCGCACGAGGGACGCTCATCGGGCCGGTAGGGATCATCCTGGCCTGCCTGGTCGCGGCGCTTGCCGCGCTTGCGGCCGAACCCGGTGGCGGGCCCGACCCGGTGGTCAAGCAATGGCCGGGCTGGCCCGGTGAGGTCAGCTGCGGCATCGTCCCCTTCAAGCCGCTCGTCGCCTTTGCCGGACCGACCGACGCGGAGCGCGGCGAGCTCCCCTCCGAGGTGGCGCTGCGGAAGTTCCTGGAAAAAGGAATTCTCGCCTCGGAAGGGGTGAGGGCACACGGCTGGCGTCTACTAGGAGAAACCCCCTACTACGCCGAATTCGGCAACGGACGACTCGCGAGCGGCTCGATCGAGACGATGATCGTCCGTCACGGGCAGCGGGGCTGGCGATGGAGTAGTTACTCGAGCGGTTGCCTGCCCCAGGTCATCCGGCATCGTCGACCGGCGGTTACCTGGAGTCTGGCCCCTGGACAGCATCCAGGGCCCTCGACGCGGAGTGTCAAGGTCAACCTCGGCCCGGGTGAATGCGCGAGTGGCCAGAGCCAGGACGAACGCCTCGAGCGGCCGCAGTTCCGCGAAGAAAACGGTGCCCTGCTGATGGCCTTGTGGTTGCGGCCCGTTCACGGACCACAAACCTGCCCAGGCATCCTCGAGCCACCGGTGAAGATCCGACTGCCACACCGCCTCGGCCATCTCAGGTTGCTCGACGGCAGCGTGTTCCCGCCGCAGCCGCCGGTCGAGCGCGAAGGCTAGGCGCCCTCGCGTTCGGCTTTCTTGCGCCAGTAGCGGTCGAGCCCCGCCCACTGGTAGGCGGTCGGCACCGCCTGGAACATCTCGTCGCGCACCTCCGGGTCGAGCGCCGCGGCGATCCGCCTCTGCAGGTCGGCCTCGTAGGTCTGCTCGTCCATCCCACGGGCCAGCTCGGCCTCCTCACGGAGGCGACGGCGGGCCTCGGCGAGGTGGGCGGCGGGGTCGTCGATCGCGCCGAAGTGGGTGAGGGCGAGCCTCTGCGGCCCCCACCCCTCGACCAGGGCGATCGACTCTTCCCAGGCCTCGACGTCGATG
>DASZZB010000097.1:0-10829 GCA_035545115.1 Solirubrobacterales bacterium
CGGGATGTCGCTGACCAAGCTGCGCCCGCTCTGGTCGACCTACCTCACCTTCTCCGACTACGCCCGCCCGGCGATCCGCCTCTCCTCGCTGATGGAGCTGCCGGTCGTCCACGTCTTCACCCACGACTCGATCGGCCTCGGTGAGGACGGCCCGACCCACCCGCCGGTCGAGCAGATCGCGAGCCTGCGGGCGATCCCCGGCCTCGACGTGATCCGCCCCGCCGACGCCAACGAGGTCGCCGAGGCCTGGCGCCTGGCGATCGACCGCCACCATCAGCCGGTCGCCCTCGTCCTCACCCGCCAGGACGTGCCGATCTTCGACCGCTCGAAGTACGCCTCCGCCGAGGGCGTGCGGCGCGGCGGCTACGTGCTCGCCGACCCGGCCGACGGCGACCCCGAGGTGATCCTCGTCGCGACCGGCTCCGAGGTCGCCCTCGCCATCGCCGCCCATGAGGAGCTGGCCGCCGCCGGCACCCGCTCGCGGGTCGTCAGCCTGCCCTGCTGGGAGCTCTTCGACCGCCAGGACCAGGCCTATCGCGACGAGGTCCTGCCGCCGCGGATCCGCGCCCGGGTCTCGATCGAGGAGGCCTCGACCCTCGGCTGGGACCGCTGGGTCGGTCCGGAGGGTGCGATGGTGGGTATGCATACCTTTGGAAGCTCGGCGCCGCTGAAGGACGTGATGACCGAGTTCGGGTTCACCCCGGACAAGGTGGCCGAGGCTGCCCGCGACGCGATCGAGCGCGCCGCCCGAGTCGAAACTTCGTAAAGGACAAGGAGCGAACATGAACCCGACGCAGAAACTGCACGAGCTCGGCCAGAGCCTCTGGGTCGACAACATCACCCGGGAGATGCTCTCCGAGGGCACCCTGAAGAGGTACATCGACGACCTCTCCGTCACCGGGCTCACCTCGAACCCGACGATCTTCGACAAGGCGATCGGCGCGGGCGACTCCTATGACCAGCAGATCGCCGAGGTCAGCGGCTCGGCCGACGACGAGGGCGGTCCCGGCGCCAACTCCGACGAGAACGTCTTCTTCGAGCTGGCGCTCACCGACCTGCGCGACGCCGCCGACCTCTTCGCCGACGTCCACGCCGGCACCGCCGGGCTCGACGGCTTCGTCAGCCTCGAGGTCTCGCCGCTGCTCGCCGACGACGCGAGGGCGACGATCGAGCAGGTGGCGAAGCTCCACGCGAAGGGCGCGCGCGAGAACCTCTTCATCAAGATCCCCGGCACCCCCGCGGGGGTCGAGGCGATCGAGGAGTCGATCTTCGCCGGCATCCCGATCAACGTCACCCTGCTCTTCGACGACCGGCAGTACCTGGCCGCCGCCGACGCCTACATGAAGGGGATCGAACGACGGATCGACGCGGGACTCGATCCGGTCGTCACCTCGGTCGCCTCGATCTTCATGTCGCGCTGGGACGTCGCGGTCGCCGAAGAGGTCCCCGCCGAGTTGAAGAACCGGCTCGGGATCGCGATCGGCGGGCGCGCCTACCGCGCCTACCGCGAGCTGCTCGACTCGGACCGCTGGATGCGCCTCGCCAACCAGGGCGCCCGCCCGCAGCGGCTGCTCTGGGCGAGCACCGGGACCAAGGACCCCGAGGCCTCCGACACGCTCTACATCGAGGCCTTCGCCTCGCCGTTCACGATCAACACGATGCCCGACAAGACGCTCGAGGCCTTCGCCGACCACGGTGAGCTGGGCGACCTGATGGACCCGCGCGGCGGCAACTCCGAGCAGGTCCTCAAAGAGTTCGAAGGGGCCGGGATCGACCTCGCCGCGCTCGCCGAGCGCCTGCAGAAGGAGGGCAAGGAGAGCTTCGACAAGTCCTGGGGAGAGCTCCTCAAGACGATCTCGCAAAAACGCGGAGTCGTCGCCGGATGACCCCCCATCAACTGTTCTTTATTCCGACATATGACGCATAAGGAACAGCTGGCGGGATTGCGCGAGGCGCCCGCCTGGGGGCGCCTGCGGTCCCACTTCGCCGAGGTCCGCAATCTCCACCTGCGCGACCTCTTCGACGCCGACCCGGAGCGCGGCGAGCGGCTCGTCGCCGACGGCGCCGGCCTCTTCCTCGACTTCTCGAAGAACCGGGTCACCGACGAGACGCTGATGCTGCTCGGCGAGCTGGCCCGCGAGCGCGGCGTCGAAGAGCGCCGCGAAGCGATGTTCCGCGGCGAGCACATCAACGTCTCCGAGGACCGCGCCGTCCTCCACGTCGCGCTGCGGATGCCGCGCGAGCGCTCGCTGATCGTCGACGGCGTCGACGTCGTCAAGCAGGTCCACGAGACGCTCGACCGGATGGCCGCCTTCTGCGAGCGGGTCCGCGGCGGCGAGTGGCGCGGCCACACCGGCAAGCCGATCACGGCCGTCGTCAACATCGGCATCGGCGGCTCCGACCTCGGCCCGGTGATGGCCTACGAGGCGCTCCGCCACTACTCGGACCGGGAGATGACCTTCCGCTTCGTCTCCAACGTCGACGGCACCGACTTCGTCGAGTGCACGCGGGACCTCGACCCGCAGGAGACGCTCTTCGTGATCTCCTCGAAGACCTTCACCACCCTGGAGACGATGACCAACGCGCGCTCGGCCCGCGAGTGGGCGCTGGCCGGGCTCGGCGGCGAGGAGGAGGCGGTGGCGAAGCACTTCGTCGCGGTCTCGACCAACGCCGAGGAGGTGTCGAAGTTCGGCATCGACACCGACAACATGTTCGGCTTCTGGGAGTGGGTGGGGGGCCGCTATTCGATGGACTCGGCGATCGGCCTCTCGACCATGCTGGCGATCGGCCCGGCCCGCTTCGGCGAGATGCTGGCCGGCTTCCACGCGATGGACGAGCACTTCCAGGGGACCGATCCGGGCGCCAACCTGCCGATGATCATGGGCCTGCTGAGCGTCTGGTACGGCGACTTCTTCGGCGCCGAAACCTGCGGCGTCTTCCCCTACGACCAGTACCTGCACCGCTTCCCGGCCTACCTGCAGCAGCTGACGATGGAGTCGAACGGCAAGCACGTCACCCTGACCGGCGAGCGCGTCGACCACGACACCGGCGCGATCTTCTGGGGCGAGCCGGGGACCAACGGCCAGCACAGCTTCTACCAGCTGATCCACCAGGGGACGCGGCTGATCCCGGCCGACTTCATCGGCTTCGCCCACTCGCTGAACGAGCTCGGCGATCACCACGACAAGCTGATGTCGAACGTCTTCGCCCAAGGGCAGGCGCTGGCCTTCGGCAAGACCGCTGAGCAGGTGCGCGAGGAGGGGACGCCGGAGGCGGTCGTGCCGCACCGGGTGATGGAGGGCAACCGCCCGTCCAACACGATCCTCGCCGAGCGCCTCGACCCGGAGACCCTCGGCGCCCTGGTCGCCCTCTACGAGCACAGCGTCTTCACCCAGGGCGCCGTCTGGGGGATCGACAGCTTCGACCAGTGGGGGGTCGAGCTGGGCAAGGAACTGGCGAAGGCGATCATCCCCGAGCTGGAATCCGCGGAGGAGCCGCGGCTCCGCCACGACAGCTCGACCAACGCGCTGATCCGCCGCTACCGGAACATGCGCCGCGGCGTCTGAGGACAGTGCCGGCCGCGATCCCGCTCGCAGCCTCCGCCGCCGATCTGCTCGCCGCCCGCGAGCAGATGGCGTTCACGCTCGGCTTCCACATCGTCCTCGCCTGCCTCGGCGTGGCGCTGCCGGCGACGATCCTGGTCGCCAACTTCATCGGCCTGAAACGCGACGACCGCGACGCGCTCGAACTCGCCCAGCGCTGGTCGAAGGCGATGGCGGTCACCTTCGCGGTCGGTGCCGTCACCGGCACCGTCCTCTCCTTCGAGTTCGGCCTGCTCTGGCCGCACTTCATGGACCGGTTCGGCGCCGCCTTCGGGATCGCCTTCGGGATCGAGGGGCTCTTCTTCTTCCTCGAGGCGATCTTCCTGGCGATCTACATCTACGGCTGGAAGCGCCTGTCGCCCTGGGTCCACTGGTGGTCGGGGGTGCCGATGTTCATCACCGGGATCGGCGGCGCCGCCTCGGTGGTGTCGGCGAACTCCTGGATGAACCAGCCGCAGGGCTTCGTGCTGAACGCCGCCGGACAGGTCACCGAAGTCGAACCGTTCAAGGTGATCTTCAACCCGGCGGCCGGCTACGAGGTCCCGCACATGATCCTCGCCGCCTACATGGTGACCGGCTTCCTGGTCGCCTCGATCTACGCGGTCGGGATGCTGAGAGGACGTCGCGACCGCCTGCACCGGCTCGGCCTGGTCATCCCGCTGACGATCGCCTGCATCGCGACCCCGATCCAGCTGCTGGTCGGCGACACCGCGGCGCGCGAAGTGGCCCACGACCAGGCCTCCAAGTTCGCCGGGATGGAGTGCATCCAGAAGACCGGCGGCCATCAGACCGAGTACATCGGCGGCATCTGCACCGCCGACGGGGTGAAGGTGGCGATCCCGATCCCCGACCTCGACTCGCTCCTGGTCGGCTTCAGCCCCGACACCAAGGTGACCGGGCTCGACTCGATCCCGAGCGACGAACGGCCGCCCGCCAACACCCTCCTCCACCTCGCCTTCGACACGATGGTCGGGATCGGCACGGCGCTGCTGCTGCTCGGGGTCTGGCTGCTCTGGTCCTGGTGGAGGCACCGTGACATCCCGCGCACGCCGTGGTTCCTGAAAGCGGTCTCGATCTCCGGCATCGGCGCGATCCTCGCCCTCTGGTCGGGCTGGATCGTCACCGAGGTGGGGCGACAGCCGTGGATCGTCTACCACTACATGAGAACCTCCGAAGCGGTGACCGACGCGCACGGGATCTGGGCGGCGTTCGCCTTCACCTTGCTCCTCTACGCGACGATCGGCACGATCGCGGTGCTGGTGCTGCGGCGGATGTCGAGGCGCTGGCGCGAAGACAGCGAGGGCGGCGCCGAGGACACGCCGTCCCCGTACTCACCCGAGGTGTCGGCATGAGCACCGCCGCGGCGGCGATCCTCTGGACCGGCGCGACCTTCTACGCGATCTTCGGCGGCGCCGATTTCGGCGGCGGCTTCTGGGACCTCTTCGCGGGCGGCGCCGAGCGGGGCGAGCGGCCACGGCTGGCGATCCAGCGCTCGCTGACCCCGGTCTGGGAGGCCAACCACGTCTGGCTGATCTTCATCCTGGTCGTGCTCTGGACCGCCTTCCCGACCGCCTTCAGCGCGATCTTCTCGACCCTCTACGTGCCGCTGGCCCTCGCCGCCCTGGGGATCGTCCTGCGCGGCTCCGGCTTCGCCTTCCGCAAGTCGGTCGAAGGCCTGCGGGAGCGCCGCGCGGCGGGCGCGACGTTCGCGCTCTCCTCGGTCATCACGCCGTTCTTCATGGGCACCGCGGTCGGCGCGATCGCCGCCGGCAACGTCCCCGCCGGCGGCAACGGCGATGCCTTCTCGAGCTGGCTCGCGCCGTTGCCGCTCTTCATCGGCGCGATGTTCGTCGCCACCAGCGCCTACCTCGCCGCGGTCTTCCTGGTCGGCGACTCGCGCCGCGCCGAGGACCACGAGATGGAGGTCTACTTCGAGAAGCGGGCGCTCGGGGCGGGGGCGGTCGCCGGGGTCTTCGCCGTGGTCGGGCTGATCGCCCTGCACTCCGAAGGCCACTACGTCTACGACCGCCTCGTCCATCAGGGGCTGCCGCTGGTGATCATCTCGGCGATCTGCGGCGTCGGCATGCTCGTGGTGCTTCTGCGCGGTGGCCGGCTGCTGCTGCGACCGCTCGCCGCCGGCGCCGTGGTGGCGGTGATCTGGGGCTGGTTCGTCGCCCAGTTCCCCTACCTGCTGCCGACCTCCCTGACGATCGGCCAGGGCGCCGCCCCCGACCCGACCCTGACCGCGATCTTCGTCGTCTTCGGCGTCGCCTGCGTCCTCGTCCTGCCCGCCCTCGGCCTGCTCTATTTCCTCGCCCAGTCCGACATGCTCGAACACGACCATTAGCCTCGGCTAGCCTCCGCGGCGATGGCGGGCGAGATCAAAGCTGTCCTCTGGGACATCGACGGCACCCTGATCACCACCGGCGGCGCCGGCGCGGTCGCCTGGCAGCGCGCCTTCGAGGAGCTCTACGGGGTCGAGGCCAACATCGACGAACACACCCGCGCCGGGATGACCGACCCGGAAATCACCGAGATCATCTTCGCTCAGGTGGTCGGTCGGCCGGGGACGCCCGCGGAACGCGCGAAGGTGGTCGCCAAGTACCTCGAATACATGCCCGACGCGGTCGCCGAATCGGAGGGCTACCGGGTGATGCCGGGGATCGCCGAGATCCTGCCGCGGCTCGCCGACGACGGGGTCCTGCAGGGGATCGTCAGCGGCAACGTCGAGCCCGCGGCGCGGATCAAGCTGGCCCGCGGCGACCTCGACAGATACTTCAGCTTCGGCGGCTACGGCTCCGACGACCGCGACCGGGTCAAGGTGACCGAACGGGCGATCGAGCGCGGCGAGGAGATCGCCGGCGCGCCGCTCGACCGCGCCGCGACGATCGCGGTCGGCGACACGCCGCGCGACGTCAGCGCCGGCCACGGCGCCGGCATCCGCGTGGTCGGCGTCGCCACCGGCGCCTACTCGGTCTCCGAACAGGAAGCGGCGGGCGCCGACTGGGCGATCGCGGACGTCACGAAGGGCTTCCCGGCATGACCATGGTGAGTTCGCAGAAATCCGCGCCTGGCGCGGAGAAGCGCGAACGCACCGGGTGGCGGCTCGAGGAGCTGGCGCGGCTGCGCCGGGTGCGCGACCGGATCGACCGCGAGTACGCGCGGCCGCTCGACGTCGAGGCGCTCGCCCGCGGCGCCCACATGTCGGCCGGCCACCTCAGCCGCCGGTTCCGCGCCGCCTACGGCGAGTCCCCCTACAGCTACCTGATGACCCGCCGCATCGAGCGGGCGATGGCGCTGCTGCGCCGCGGCGACCTCAGCGTCACCGAGGTCTGCTTCGAGGTCGGCTGCGCCTCGCTCGGCACCTTCACCACCCGCTTCACCGAGCTGGTCGGGATGCCGCCGAGCGCCTACCGTCGCCAGGAGGCGACGGCCGCGGAGATGCCGTCCTGCCTCTCGCGGCAGGTCACCAGACCGGTCAGGAATCGAGAAGCGCGGTCCCCGCGCCCGGTCTAACGTGGCCGGCCATGGACATCAACATTCATTCCGCATTCCTCCCTCACACCGGCGCCGACGAGGCGCTCGGCTTCTACCGTGACCTGCTCGGCTTCGAGCTCCGTAACGACGTCGGCTACCAGGGCATGCGCTGGCTGACCGTCGGTCCACCCGACCAGCCCGGCGTCTCGATCGTGCTCTACCCGCCCGAGGCCGAGCCCGGCCTCACCGACGACGAGCGCCGCACGGTCGCCGAGCTGATCGCCAAGGGCAGCTACGGCCGCATCACCTTCGCCGCCCCCGACCTCGACGCCGCCTTCGAGCGGCTGGCCGCCGCCGACGTCGACGTGGTCGAAGAGCCGACCGATCAGCCCTACGGGATCCGCGACTGTGCGATCCGCGACCCGGCGGGCAACCTGATCCGGATAAATCAGCTCACCTAGGCGGCGAGCTCGCAGCGGGCCTGGTAGATCGAGGTGAAGCCCTTCTCGAAGCCGTTGCGGGCGGCGCGCAGGTAGAGCCGCCAGACCCGGATCCGTTCCGGTCCGGCGAGCTGCGTCGCCCGTTCCAGGTTCGCGTCGAGACGCTCCGCCCAGTGGCGGAGCGTCTCCGCATAGTCCATGCGGAAGTCCTCGACGTGGTGGACCTCGAGGCCCGCCCGTTCGAGCGCCAGCAGCACCCGCGAGAGGTGGAGCGGCGCGGCGTCGGGGAAGACGTAGCGCTCCGAGAAGGCGCCCGCCTCGGCGTCGGTGTGGCGCAGCCGCGCGATCGCGTGGTTCAGCAGCCGTCCGCCCGGCTCGAGCAGCGCCGCGAGCGTTCGCGCGTACTCGTCGATCTGCACCGCGCCGACGTGCTCGGCCATCCCGATCGAGGCGATCGCGTCGAAGCGCTCGCCGACCAGGTCGCGGTAGTCCATCACCCGGATATCGACCCGCTCGCCGACCCCGGCCGCGGCGGCGCGGCGGCGCGCCTCCTCGGCCTGCGGCTCGGAGAGGGTGATGCCGACCACGTTCGCCCCGTGCTCCTTGGCGGCGCGGATCGCGAAGCTGCCCCAGCCGCAGCCGACGTCGAGCACCCGCTCGCCCGGCTCGATCGCCAGCTTGCGGGCGACCGTCTCGAGCTTTGCGGCCTGGGCCTCCTCGAGGGTCGACGGGTTGTCGCGGAAGTTGGCGCAGCTGTAGGTCATCGACTGGTCGAGGAAGAGCGAGAAGAACTCGTTGGAGACGTCGTAGTGGTGGCGCACGGCGCGCGCGTCGCGCTCCTTGCTGTGGCGGCGACCGGTCGGGACGAGCTCGGCGTCGGGCCGCGGCGGCGGCATCGTCAGGCCCGCGGCGCGGACGGCGCCGAGCAGCAGCGCCCGCTTGTCGGCACCGTCGAGCGCGGGCGGTTGCCAGCCGTCGAGCAGCGCGATCACCGCGTCGATGTCGTCGACCTCGAGCTCGCCGGAGACGTAGGCGCGGCCGAGGCCGAGCTGCCCGGGGGCGCGCAGCGCGTGGGCGGCGGCGCGCGGCGAGCGCACGGTGAAGGTCGGTCCCTCGCCCGCCGTCGCCGGCAGGCTGGTGCCGTCCCAGAAGCGGACGGTGAACGGTCGGTCGGGGACGCGCTGGGCGATCTCCCGGCGCAGCGGTGCGGTGCTCGCGAACGGCATCGGGAGGAGACCCTACTGGCCGCCGACGCGCGGCGAGGCGGTGGCCGCGAATCTAAATGTTTGGCGATCTTCAGGCACGTTCCGGTCGGCGACCCTATGATCGCCCGCCATGCTTGAAACTGAGACCGGCCTCCGTCCGGGTGACATCCAGCCGGTCGAGAACGAGACCCTCGATCGCATCATCACCGGCCTCGTCACCGTGGTCCCGTTCGTCGCCATCGGCGTCGCCGCCTGGCAGGTCTGGGGGGACGCCCTCCACTGGAGCGACATCTTCCTCTTCCTCGGCATGTACTTCTTCACCGGTCTCGGGATCACGGTCGGCTTCCACCGCCATCTCACCCATCGCGCCTTCAAGACCTACGGCTGGCTGCACGGCCTGCTGGCGATCCTCGGCTCGGCGGCGATCGAGGGCCCGGTGATCTCCTGGGTCGCCGACCATCGCAAGCACCACGCCTTCTCCGACAAGGAGGGCGACCCGCACAGCCCCCACGTCGACCACGGGCACGGCTGGAGCGGCGCCCTGCGCGGCCTCGTCCACGCCCACGTCGGCTGGATCTTCATCCACACCCAGCGCGGCAACAAGGAACGCTACGCGCCCGACCTGGTCAAGGACCCGATCGTCTCCTGGGTCGACCGCACCTTCATCCTCTGGGCGAGCGTCGGCCTGTTGCTGCCGTTCGCGCTCGGCTGGGCGATCGGCGGCACCCTCTTCGCCGGCCTCACCGGCCTGCTCTGGGGAGGCCTCGTGCGCGTCTTCGTCCTCCATCACTTCACCTACAGCATCAACTCGCTCTGCCACTTCTTCGGCCGCCGCGACTACGAGACCGACGACCAGTCCCGCAACCTGGCGCTGATCGCGATCCCGACCCTCGGCGAGGCCTTCCACAACAGCCACCACGCCTTCCCGACCTCCGCCACCCACGGGCTCGGCCGCTGGCAGCTGGACATCTCGGCGCTGGTGATCGACGGCCTCGAGAAGGTCGACCTGGTCTGGGACGTGGTTCGCGTCAGCCCCGAGCGTTTGGCGGCCAAGGCGGTCTGACGCGGACGGGGCCGCTGAGCGAGACCGGGCTCAGGGCGACTGTCCGCTTTCGTAGTGATCGATCCACTGTCCGCAGGCCTTGGCCAGCGGCACCGTGTGGCGCGGTTCGGCGCGGGTCGCGACGAGGTCGCCGATATAGGCCTTGCCTTCGTAGCCGGTGAGGCTCTGGATCCAGTCGGCGGGCGCCGCGCCGACGGTGAACTCGACCTTGCCGCCCTGGCTGTGGAACCTGCCCGCGGGCCAGAACTGGCCGTTGTTGGCGAGGCTGATCGAGCTGGGGCGCTGGCCGTCGAGGGCGGCGATCAGCCCCTGCCTGAAGCCCGGCGCGGTGAGCGAGAGGGCGAAGGGGGAGAAGTACTGCAGCGAGAGGTTCCAGGTCCCGGCGGGCAGGTCGAGCGACTGCGAGGTCGATTCGCCGGTCTCGAGGATCGACCCGTCGGACCACTCAGGTTTCGTCCCGATCGCCGTTTCGCCGAAGAGCGTCGCCTCGCCGCCGCTGTCGAGCAGGATGCGGACCTCGGGCGAGTTGCAGTGGGCGCGGGCGCCCGCCCCGGTCCCCTCGAGCAGGACGTGGCGCCGGCGCGGCGTCGGCCCGGTCCGTTCCCAGAGGATGAAGTCGGGCGTCTTCGCGATCCGCCTGAAGTTCGGCGGCGCTTCGCTGTTCCAGGCGCCGCGGCTGGTCACCACGTAGGGGAAGCGATCGAGCGTGCCGTGGTTGAAGGAGTCGAAGTCGATCGGCGAGTAGGCGTCACCGGTGTCGAACGGCTTTTCCGGGTTGGGCGAGACCGCCTCGTCGGGGAACTCGACCAGCGGCACGTGCGTGTCGGCGCCGAGCAGCTCGTAGGCCGCGTAGCGGTCCTGCCCGGCGTAGAGGACCGGCTGACCGTGGACGATCGGCAGGAACGCCTCCAGCTGGGCCCCGTGCCCCGGCGGCCCCACCGGCGCGTCCCTGAGCACCAGGAACGTCGACCACACCGCCTCCGCGACGAAGACGACCGCCAGCGCCGACCACGCCACTCGTGTCGACGGGCCGAAAAGTCCT
>DASZZB010000098.1:0-6972 GCA_035545115.1 Solirubrobacterales bacterium
AGCCGAGGTGCGGGACCAGCACCGCGTTCTCCAGCTCGAGCAGGTCCGGGTGGACCTCGGGCTCGTGCTCGAAGACGTCGAGTCCGGCGGCGGCGATCGTCCCCGCGCGCAGCGCGGCGGCGAGCGCCGCTTCGTCGACGACCGCCCCGCGGGCGGTGTTGACGAGGGTCGCGGTCGGCTTCATCAGGGCCAGCTCGGGGGCGCCGATCAGATGACGGGTCTCCTCGGTGAGCGGCGTGTGGAGGCTGACGACGTCGGCGGTGGCGAGCAGCTCGTCGAGCTCGAGCCTGGTCGCCTCGAGCGCGGTGGCGGCGGGCGACTCGCGGCGCGAGTGGTAGACGACGTCCATGCCGAAGGCGCGGGCGCGATGGGCGACGCGGGCACCGATCCCGCCGAGGCCGACGATCCCGAGCCGGGCGCCGCGCAGGTCGTGACCGAGCATGAAGCCCATCCCCCATCGCCAGGGCCGCCCGGCGCGGATCAGCCTCTCGCCCTCGCCGAGCCGTCGGCTCGCGGCGAGGATCAGGCCGAAGGCGAGGTCGGCGGTGGCGTCGTCGAGGACGCCGGGGGTGTTGGTGACGACGATCTCGCGCCGGGCACAGGCGACGAGGTCGACGTTGTCGAAGCCGACCGCGACGTTGCAGACACCGCGCAGCCCCGGACCGGCGGCGTCCAGCAGCTCCTCGTCGACGCGGTCGTAGAGCATCGTCAGGGCGACGTCGGCGCCCGCCACCAGGGCCAGGAGATCCTCGCGGGCCAGGCGCTCGGCGGTCGGGCCGGTCCGCACCTCGCCGGCGGCGGCAAGCATCTCCGGGGCGCGCCCGGGCAGGGTGGCGGTCACGGCGAAGGTCGGCATCGCCCTTTCTTACCAGGCCGGTGGGCCTTTTCCGGCCGATTTGGACTACCTGGTTTTAAGGATCGGACGGGTGGGTAAGAAAGTGGACTCCCCCTGCAGTTCCCTGAAGGCGTCCCTCCTGCCCCGGAGGGGCGCCTTTTCCCTTGCCGGGGCCGCATTCGCACTTTTCCGCGATCAGCGCGGAGAACTGCGAGCTCACCGGAGGGCGTTAGTCGTCTTCCGCGGCCGGGTCCTCGCCCGGCCAGCGGCCGGTGGCGCCGGCGAAGCCGGAGCGTGCCTGATGGTCGACGAGGCCTTTGGTGACGCGGAATATGGCGCCCTCCAGGGCCAGCGCGGCGATCATCTTCCCGGTCGGCGCGCCGCGCACGTCGGGCTCCGGCGGATCCTCGTCGTCGATCACCGACCATGCTTTTTCGAACGCTTTTTTGGCGACGAAGCCGGCCACCAGGCCCGCGGCGATGCCCACCGGCGCGAAGAGGATCTTCATGCGCGGAACCTACCCGACCGCGCGCCGATCACACCGCCGCGCGGCGTTCGCAGTTATGACCGCATAGCGAAGAGAAGTGCGAACTCACCGACGGGCCAGTGGGATTGACCTATCGCGAGCAGGGCGAGGACGAGGGCCTGATCCGCGGCGAGGAGTCCGGTGGCAAGCGCCGCTTCGCCCTCACCGGACGGTCACACCGTCTGTGGACGCGCCTCACCACCCGGGCCGCTTAGGGCTCCCGGGTGGTGAGAAGTCCGCTTCCCCAAACGGACCCACACATATCGAGATACGCATCTCTCCTCCCTATGGTGATCCCCCAGAAGCGTCTGTTTTGCAGAGGCTTCTTCCTTCACCGGAGAGACATCGAAAACCTATTCGATTGCGTCAAACGGCGCAATCCTCAGTTTTGATTAGGGCCTGAAGAAGTCTGTCAGCGGGCGATCGGCTGTGCCGAGGGGGTCGCGGCGAGCACCCGGTCGGCCACCGACTGCCCGGTGAGGCCGACCTCGGCGCGCAGCAGATCGGGCTTGCCGTGGGTGACGTAGCGGTCGGGAAGGCCGATCCGCAGCACCCGCGCCCGCTCCGCCGGCCCGGTCGCGAAGGAGTCCTCGAGGTGCTCCAGCACGGCGGCGCCGAAGCCGCCCGGCAGGACGTTCTCCTCGATCGTCACCAGCAGGTCGTGGTCGCGCGCCAGGGCGCTCGCCAGCTTCGTGTCGAGCGGCTTGGCGAAGCGCGCGTCGGCGACGGTCGCCTGGATGCCGTGGTCGGCGAGGATCGCCGCCGCCTCGAGCGCCACGACGACCCCGTGGCCGTAGCCGAGCAGCGCCACGTCGCGGCCCTCGGCCAGCACCTCACCCACCCCGATCGGCAGGAGCTCGGGCGCCGCCGGGATCTCCACCCCCTCCGCCGCGCCGCGCGGGTAGCGCAGCGCCGCCGGCCCGTCGTGGGCGATCGCGGTGTGGAGCATGTGGACCAGCATCGCCTCGTCGCGCGGCGCCATCAGCACCACGTTCGGGATCGGGCGGAAGTAGGAGACGTCGAAGGCGCCGTGGTGGGTAGGGCCGTCGTCGCCGACCAGGCCGGCGCGGTCCATCGCGAAGGTCACGTCGAGACCCTGCAGGCAGACGTCGTGGACGACCTGGTCGAAGGCCCGCTGCAGGAAGGTCGAGTAGATCGCGCAGACCGGCTTCGCTCCCTGCAGGGCCAGCCCCGACGCGAGCAGCACCGCGTTCTGCTCGGCGATGCCGACGTCGTAGTACTGCTCGGGGCGCTCGTCGGCCAGCTTCTGCAGGCCGGTCCCCCCCGCCATCGCCGCGGTGATCCCGATCACCCGCTCGTCGCGCTCCGCCTCGCCGATCAGCGCGTCGGCGAAGACCTTCGTGTACTGGGGTGGCGAGCCCGGCGCGGGCGGCTGCTCCAGCCGCTCGATCCCCTCCGGCGAGTCGGTTTCCTGGACCGGCACCGGCTTCTCCTTCGGCGTCGGCAGGCCGTCGACGATCGAGCCCGGCTTCGCCGCGTGCCACTCCTCCATCGAGGCGAGGCCGTTCGCTTCGGCGGGCGCGAACCCCTTGCCCTTGACCGTGTGGATGTGGACGACGACCGGGCGTTCGGCCTCGAAGGCCTCGGTCAGGGCGCCGCGGAGCGCCGCCACGTCATGGCCGTCGATCACCCCCATGTAGGCGAGGTCGAGCTCCTCGAAGAAGAGGCCGGGCGCCCAATAGGCCTTGATCGCCGCCTTGATCTCCGGGCCGAGCCGCTCGATCCGCCGCCCCATCCCCAGCGGCAGCTTGGTCAGCCGGTCCTCGAAGTCCTCGCGGGCGTGGTAGAAGCGCGGGTTGAGGCGGATCCGGTTGAAGTAGCGGGAGAGCGCGCCGACGTTGGGTGAGATCGACATCCCGTTGTCGTTGAGGACGATCACCACCGGCGTCTGCAGGCCGCCCGCGGCGTGCAGCGCCTCGTAGGCGACGCCGCCGGTCAGCGCGCCGTCCCCGATCACCGCGGCCACCCTGCCGTCGGTGCCGATCCCCTTGCGCATCGCCTCCTTCAGCCCGACCGCGTAGCCGATCGAGGTCGAGGCGTGTCCGGCGCCCATGATGTCGTGCTCGGACTCGGGAATGGAGCAGAACGGGGCGAGCCCTCCGTACTGGCGGATCGTCGGCAGCCGGTCGCGGCGGCCGGTGAGGATCTTGTGCGGGTAGGACTGGTGGCCGACGTCCCAGAGGATCTTGTCGCGCGGGCTGTCGAGCAGGCTGTGGAGGGCGACGGCGAGCTCACAGGTGCCGAGGTTGGCGCCGAAATGGCCGCCGATCTGGCCGATCGTGTCGATGATGTAGGTGCGCATCTCCTGCGCGACCTGCTGCAGCTGGTCGTCGTCGAGGTCGTGCAGATCCTCGGGACCGTCGATCCTGCTGAGGAATTTGTCTTCTTCGCTCATTCGTGTCGGGTGAAGATGTAGTCGGCGACCCGCCTCAGGTCGTCGGTGTCGCCGTGGACCTCGGCCAGCGTCGCCGACGCCGCGGTGTGGGATTCCGAGGCGAGCTCGCGCGCCCGGTCGAGGCCGAAGAGGCTGACATAGGTGAGTTTGCCATGTCTCTCGTCGCTTCCATGTGGCTTGCCGAGCCGCTCGTCGCTCTCGGTCACGTCGAGGATGTCGTCGACGATCTGGAAGAGGACCCCCAGCTCGTCGGCGAAACGGCGGTAGATCATTGTCTCACTTTCCTCGGTGCCTTCGAGGATCGGCACCACGCAGACGCTGGCGGAGATCAGCCGCCCGGTCTTCAGGGCGTGCAGCTCGCGCAGGCCGGCGGCATCGAGCTCGGCGGCGATCACGTCGACGTACTGGCCGCCCACCATGCCGTCGACCCCGGTCGCGGCGGCCAGCTCACGCAGCGCCGCCAGCACCCGGGCGGGCTCGCCGGGCTGGCCGCAGAAGAGCCGCACCGCCTCGGCGAATAACCCGTCGCCCGCCAGGATCGCCACGTCCTCGCCGAAGCGCTTGTGCGAGGTCGGCTTGCCGCGGCGCAGGTCGTCGTCGTCCATCGCCGGCAGGTCGTCGTGGATCAGCGAGTAGGTGTGGATCAGCTCGATCGCGCAGGCGACCGGGAGGAAGCGCTCGGGCGGGGCGCCGAGGGCGCGCGCGGTGGCGAGCGCCAGCACCGGGCGCACCCGCTTGCCGCCGGCGAGGAGCGAGTAGCGCATCGCCTCCTCGAGGCCGGTGGTCCGTGCGGCGGGCGAGAAACGCAGGTCGGCGAGGGCGGTATCGACCAGGTCGCGCAGGTCCTCGGGGTAGAGGTCCGCGGGGCCCGCCGGCCTATTCGGCATCGGCGGCGGCCGCCTCGCGGGCGCGGCGGTTGGTCTCCTCGACCGCCTCGGCCGAGAGCTCTCCCGCCTCGGCGGCGAGGGCCGCGGCGCGCCCCTCCTCGAGCTCCCCCTCGCCCTCCAGCTCGGCGGCGATCTGGCGCAGGCGCTCGGCGATCTCGCGCAGGCGGGTCATCCGGCCGGCTCGCGCTCGCGGACGATCGCCCCGAGCACCCCGTTGACGAAGGCGGGCGCGTCGGCGCCGCAATACTCCTTGGCGATCTCGACCGCCTCGTCGATCGCCACCTCGTAGGGGGTCTCCCCCGCCTCGATCTCGAACAGCGCCACCCGCATCACGTTGAGGTCGAGCGGGGCGATCCGGTCGACGGTCCAGTCGCCGCGCAGGTGTTCGGAGATCGTCTCGTCGAGCTCTTCGCGATCGGCGTCGACTCCCTCGGCGAGCTCACGGGTGAGCGGCTTGGCGTCGCCGAGCAACTCGGCGAGCGGGCGGCCGGTGACGTCGCGCTGGTAGCTGGCGAAGACGGCGTCACGGCGTTGGTCGGAGCGGCGCATCCCGGCATTCTCTCAGGCACGGGGCGCGCGGAGCCGCCGGGGCGCCGCGTGGGCGCGCGGGCTCAGCGCAGGATCTCGACCAGGAGGACCCAGGCGTTGGCGACGGCGCCGCAGATCGCCAGGATCACGCCCGCCGCGATCCAGTAGAGGCCGCCGCCGACTTCGAGCAGGACGGCGAACCCGCCGACGAGGAGCGGCACGGTACCCATCAGCCTGACCGTGAGGCGACCGAGGCGCCAGAGGTTGATCGAGACGGCGACGAAGAGCAGGCCGAGCAGCGCCGCCGAGGCTCCGGCCGCGGCGACGAAGAGGTCGTGCCACTCAACGGGGTCGTAGGCGACGCTCACGGCGCCAGCCTAGGCTAGCTGCGGGGGACGAGTCGCCCGGGACGGGACATCTGCCACTGAGACATCACATTCCTCATTGGTCAAGGTTCTGTGTGTTTACTTTCTGTCGTATAGCAACCGAAAGTAAACACACAGATTTTTGAGCATTCGGACTCCCGGCAGATCAGCTAGGCGCGCGAGACGTACTCGCCGGTGCGGGTGTCGACGCGAACCGTCTCGCCCTCCTCGATGAAGAGCGGCACCTGGACCACCGCGCCCGACTCGAGCGTCGCCGGCTTGTTGCCGCCGCCCGAGGCGGTGTCGCCTTTGAGGCCGGGATCGGTCTGGGTCACCTTCATCTCGACCGCGCTCGGCACCTGGACGTCGCTGGGCTGGTCGTCGACGAAGAGCACCTCGACCTCGGAGTTCGGCAGCACCCACTGCATCGTGTCGCCGAGCGCCGCCGAGGGGATCTCGATCTGGTCGTAGTCGCGGCTGTCCATGAAGACCACCGCGTCGCCGGAGTCGTAGAGGTACTGCATCTTTTTCGATTCGGTGCGGACCGAGCGGAACTTCTCGCCCGCGCGGAAGGTTTTGTCGATCACCGCGCCGTCCTCGATGCGGCGCAGCTTGGTCCGCACGAAGGCGCCCCCCTTGCCCGGCTTGACGTGCTGGAACTCGATGATCTTCCAGACCTTGCCGTCGATCTCGATATGGGACCCGTTGCGGAACTGGTTGGTCGAGACGGTCATCGGCCGGGACTCTAGCGGCGCACCGGAGCGGGCGCCGCTCAGTCGTCGCGCTCGGCCGCGGCGGGGGTGAAGGTCGCGCCGGAGCCGCCGCCGAGGACCCGGCGGACGAGGCGCGGGGCGAAGATGCGGAGGTGGGCGG
This sequence comes from Solirubrobacterales bacterium, assembly GCA_035545115.1. GTDB lineage: Bacteria > Actinomycetota > Thermoleophilia > Solirubrobacterales > 70-9 > VAYN01. Next base: position 6,431 of record DASZZB010000098.1, read on the forward strand.
CGAGCGCGTAGGGGCGCGGCACGTAGCGCTCGGCCTTGCCACCGGGGCCGACCTCGTGGATCGCCTCGGCGACCTTCTCGGGGCTGGAGAGGATCAGGCGGGTCAGCGCCTTCTCGCGCAGCTCGGTCTGCGGGAAGCCGTCGGTCGGGACGAAGCCGGGCAGGACCATGCCGACGTGGACGCCGTGCGGCGCCTCCTCGAGGTGGAGCGCGTCGGTCCAGCCGACCAGGGCGAACTTGCTCGCCGAGTAGGCGCCCGAGTTGGCGCGACTGACCCGGCCCGCGGTGCTGGCGACGTTGACGATCGCGCTCGGCGCCGAGCGGCGCAGCAGCGGCAGGAGCGCCTCGGTGAGGCGGACGACGGCGTCGAAGTTCAGCTCCATGTGGCGGTGGACGTTGGCCCAGCCGCTCTCGCCGAAGGTGCCGCGCCAGGCGGCGCCCGCGTTGTTGACCAGCAGGTCGAGGCGGTCGTGGTGCCGCTCGAGGTGGTCGCGGACGCGCTCCGGCGCGTCGGGCTCGGTGAGGTCGACGGCGCCCCAGGTC
>DASZZB010000099.1:0-15218 GCA_035545115.1 Solirubrobacterales bacterium
GTACGAGCGCGCCTCGACGACGGCGATCGACGCCTACCTCTCGCCGCTGCTCGCCCGGTACCTCGGCCGCCTCGAGGACGCGACCGCGGCGGCGGGCCTGCCGGCGCCCCAGGTGATGCTCTCCTCCGGCGGCGTCGCTCCCGCCGAGGAGGCCGCGCGCGCCGGCGCCTGGAGCGTCCTCTCCGGGCCCGCGGGCGGTGCCGTCGGCGCGAGCCTCCTCGCCCGCCTCTCCGGCGACGGCAACGCCCTCGGCTTCGACATGGGCGGCACCTCCTGCGACGTCTGCGTGGTCGAGGACGGCGCCGTCCGCCGCACCGACTCGCGCACGCTCGACGGCCGCCCGATCCAGCTGCCGACCGTCGACGTCCACACGGTCGGCGCGGGCGGCGGATCGATCGGCTGGCGGGACCCCGGCGGCGCGCTGCGGGTCGGCCCCCGCTCGGCGGGCGCCGAGCCTGGCCCCGCCTGCTACGGGCGCGGCGGCACCGAGCCGACCGTCACCGACGCCAACCTGCTGCTCGGCAACCTCGCCGCCGACTCCACCCTGGCGGGCGGCGTCGAGCTGGACGCTGCGGCAGCCGAGCGGGCGGTCGGCGGGCTCGCCGCCGAGCTGGGCCTCGGGCCGCTCGAGACCGCGGCCGGGATCGTCCGCGTCGCCAACCAGGAGATGGTGCGGGCGCTCCGCGTCGTCACCGTCGAGCGCGGCATCGACCCGCGCCGCTTCGCCCTGCTGCCGTTCGGCGGCGCCGGGCCGATGCACGCGGCGGCGATCGCCGAAGAGCTGGGCACCCGGCGCCTGCTGTGCCCGAGGGCCGGCGGCGTCCTCTCCGCCTTCGGCCTCTGCGCCGCGGACCGTCGCCGCGACACCGCCCGCACCGTGATGCTCGGCGGCGAGGACCTCACCGCCGCGCGGATCGCCGCCGCGGTCGGGGAGCTGCGGGAGGCGGCGGGGACGGGCCTCGACGGCGCCCGCACCGAGGTGGTCTACGGGATGCGCTACGCCGGCCAGGCCTTCGAGCTGCCGGTCCCCGGCGACCCCGAGCCCGACCCGGCCGACCTCGTCGCCCGCTTCGAAGACGCCCACGAGGAGCGCTACGGCCACCGCGACCCGGGGGGAGAAGTGGTCTTGGTCGACATCCGCCTGGCATTGGTCGTGGGCGGGGCAGGAGGGGATCTGGGGATGACCCTCTCTCACGAACAGCATGGAGGGCCAGAAGGGGGAGGCGGGGGTGACCCCTCTCTCACGAACTGCGGGGAGGTTCGTTCGGGGTCACCCCCGCCTCCCCCTCGAGCGTGCGCCGAAGGCTCGCGCCCCGTCCGCTTCGGTGATAGCTGGGTCGAGACGCCGGTCCTGCGCGGCGAGCCCGAAGCAGGCCGCAAAGCTGCCGGCCCCGTCATCTTCGAGCTCCCCGAGGCCACCCTCGTCCTGCCGCCCAGCTGGGGCGCGGAGGTCGACGTGTTCGGGACGATCCTGGCGGAGCGCCCCTCGGAGCACCAATGACCATCGACCCGATCACCCTCCAAGTGATGATCGGCGGCCTGCGCGCCGCCTGCGAGGAGATGGGCGCGACGCTGATCCGCTCCGCCTACTCGGCCAACATCAAGGAGCGCCACGACTGCTCGACCGCGCTCTTCGATGCGAGCGGCGAGCTGGTGATGCAGGCCGAGCACATCCCGGTCCACCTCGGCTCGATGCCCGACGCGGTCGCCGCGGTCCTCGGCGAGCAGCACGAGCCGGAGGTCGAATGGATCCTCAACGACCCCTACCGCGGCGGCACCCATCTCCCCGACATCACCCTCGTCTCGCCGGTCTTCGTCGCGGGCGAGCTGTTCGGCTTCGCCGCCGCGCGCGCCCACCACGCCGACGTCGGCGGGCCGACCCCGGGATCGATGCCCGCCTTCTCCCGCCGCCTCGACGAGGAGGGCGTGGTGATCGCGCCGACCCGCGCCACCCCGGAGGCGCTCGAGCGCCTCGTCGCCGCGATGCGCAGCCCACGGCAGCGCCTCGCCGATCTGCGCGCCCAGCAGTCGGCCAACCGGGTCGGGCGGCTGCGGCTGGCGGAGCTCGCCAGGCGCCATGGCGCCGAGGGCCTGCGCGCGGGGATGGCCGAGATCCTCGCCTACGCCGAGCGCCGCACCCGCGCCGCCCTCGCGGCGCTCCCCGACGGCACCTACACCGCCGAGGACGTCCTCGAAGACGACTCCCCCGACGGCACCGAGCGCGACGTCCGCCTCCGGGTCGCGGCGACGGTCGCCGGCGAGGCCCTGCGCCTCGACTTCTCCGGCACCGATCCCCAGGTCGGCGGCAACCTCAACTGCCCGCTCTCGGTGACGAAATCCGCCGCGTTCTTCGCCGTCCGCGTCTTGACCGATCCCGACGCGCCGCCCTGCGCCGGCGCCCACCGCCCGATCGAGGTCACCGCCCCGCGCGGCTGCCTCCTCGCCGCCGAGCCGCCCGCGGCGGTCGTCGCCGGCAACGTCGAGACCTCGAGCCGGGTCGCCGACCTGGTCATCGCGGCACTCGCCGGTGCCCGCCCGGTCCCCGCGCAGGGGCAGGGGACGATGAACAACCTGACGCTGGCGGGCGAGGGCTTCACCTACTACGAGACGCTCGGCGGCGGCCAGGGCGCCTGTCCCGACGCCGACGGCCCGGACGCGATCCACGTGGCGATGTCGAACACGCTGAACACCCCGGTCGAGGCGCTCGAGACCGAGTTCCCGCTGCGCGTCCGCGAGCTGGCCCTGCGCCGCGGCTCCGGCGGCGCCGGCGCCCATCGCGGCGGCGACGGCCTGGTCCGCGAGCTGGAAGCGCTCACCCCGATGCGCTTCACCCTGCTCACCGAGCGCCGCCGGCTGGCACCGCGCGGACGCGAGGGCGGCGCCGACGGGGCCGCGGGGAGGAATCTGCGTGACGGAAGTCCACTACCGTCCAAGAGCGAAGGCGATCTGGCTCCCGGAAGCCGTTTGCGGATCGAGACGCCGGGCGGCGGCGGCCACGGCGCTCCCTAAATTTCGGCACCAATTATTTGGTGTTTCGCGCGCCCTTCCCTAGAATGCGCGACCTCGGGTGGGCACAAACGGCCCCACGCGGCCCGTTTATCGCGCCCCAGCCCCCTATTCATCGACCCCGACCTCCCCAGGTACTGACTTCAAATGCCAATCGCTCTCAAGGAATGGGCTGTAACGGTCCGCGCCCTCGCCGAGGGTGAGCAGCTGCTCACCCTGCGTAAGGGCGGAATTCGCGAGGAGAACAAGCACTTCGAACTGGAGCACGAGCGGTTCTTCCTCTATCCGACCTTCGACCACCAGCGGAACGACCTGGTCCGGGAATCGCATCACCCGGAGCTGCGTCGCGCCCTCGAGGAGGGCGTCTGGCCCGACGAGGAGCCGCCGCCGAAGGCCCTGATCCAGGATGGCGGCATCGCCCAGCCCGACCGTGTGCGCCTGCGCGCCTGGGCCGAGGTGACCGACCACGTCACGATCGAAGACCGGCGCACGCTCGACTGCCTCTCGCCGTTCTACATCTGGACGCCGGACTACGCCGAGAAGCGACTGGCCTGGAAGCGCCGTCACCCGCTCCACATCCTGCTGCTGCGGGTCCACCGCATCCCCCGCCCGGTCACCGTCCGGGTCCGCGAGGAGTACCACGGCTGCCGTTCCTGGGTCGAGATCGATCGCGAACTGCCCTTCGAGGGCACGCCGGTGATGGCCGACGAGGAGTTCGACCGCGCTCGCCAGGAGATACGCGACGTGTGTGGTGCGGCCGAGCCTGCGCTCGTCTGACCCCTGAAGGCGTCAGAGCGGCGCATCGCGGTGTCCTCGGTCGCTCACGTGCGGAGCACGCTTCGCTCCCTGCGTCCTGGCGCTGCTTGCCCTGACACCTTCAGGTCATAGCCTGGGGGCATGAGTTGGGTCGAAACCGAGTCGCTTTCGTTCACCGCACGGCATGACTCCGAGGACGCGGCCTTCGCCGACCGCACGCTGGACCGGATGGAGACGCTGCGGCTGCGCCTCGAAGACCGCTTCGAGCGGGTGCCAGACGAGGTCACGATCGTCATCCACACCCACCCGGCGTCGCTGACGATCGCCCACCCCTTTCTCCCCGCCGCCCGCTGGGCGGCGGCGCCGGCCGGGCGCCGCTACCTCGCCGGCTGGCCGATGGAAACCGAGATCCACGTCCTCAACGACCGCCACATGGAACGGCGCGCCGCCGGCGAGGACTCGCTGGAGGCGCTGCGCGGCACCGCCGAGCGCCTCTACGCGCAGCTGGTCATCGCCACCAACAACCCGGCGCTGCCGCCCTCCTGGACGCCCGGCCGCTTCGCCCGCTATCTGCGCTGGGCCTGGCTGGTCGAAGGCGGCGCCCAGTACTTCGCCCGCCAGGTCGGCCTCTATCGCGCCGCCGTGCTGCTGCGGCTGCGCGGCGGCGGCCGCGTCTCCTTCCCACCCGCGCGCCGCGACGCGGTGATCCTCGGCGGCACGATCTTCGACCTGCTCGAGAACGAGCGCGGCCCCGAGGCCTGCGAGCGCCTCGTCGACGGCCTCCTCCCCGGCGGCCCCGCGGTCACCCTCGAAGACGCCTTCGACGCCCGCTTCCGCGACATCGAAGCCGCCTGGCGCGACCATCTGCGCGAGATCGTGCGCCCGGCCGGCGTCAGCTGAGCGACGCGGGCATCGCAGCCCCGCGCTCGATGTCGATCCACGCCCTGGCCGCGAACCGGACGCTGCGCCCCCGGGTGGAGGACCGGTTCGGGGGCCGGGACGAGACCGCAGGCCGGACCGAGGTTCAAGCCGTGGAGTCTGCGGGCGGGACGAGGCGTACGGGCACAGAGTGCACATTTCTCAACGGTCAGAAATCTGCACGGATAGTTATCGGGGCATAGGACCGGTTTCTATACGTGCAGTTTCCTGACCGTTCGAGGTACGCGACGATCCGTGGCGACCGCCGCCCTCGGCGCATCTTCCGTCACGATTCTCCGCCGCCGCCTGCGTCCTGGCCGCTCGCCCGAACCCTTGGCCATCCCCCGAAAACCGGCCGCCTAACCGGAGATTTCGTAGACGATCCAGACCACGACGATCGCGACGATCGCCGCGGCGGCGACCCACATCGCCAGCCGCGCCGGGCTCATCGGTTCGCCGCCGGTCGCCCGCAGGCGCGCTTCCCCTTCCAGCTCTTCCCGCTCTTCGCCCTCGCCGTCGCCCTCGGTCATCGTCTCCTCGAGGATGCGGCGGGCCTTGCGGGCGTGCTCCTTGTTGACCCAGATGTCGCGCGGGCCGGCGACCAGGAAGTCGGGGTTGTCGAAGCCCCCGGCCCGTTTGAGGATGCTGGGGATGCCGGCCTCCGTCAGCAGGCCCTGCAGCATCTCGGCTTCGGCCTGGTTGCGGGCGAAGCCGACCTTGACCAGCTTGCCGCCGCCCCCGCCGCCTCCGCCACCGCCCTCGTCGCCGTGGCCACCGTCGCCACCGTGGTGAGAGCCGCGCGCGTGCGAGCCGCGATGCTTGGTCGCCTCGGCCGTCACCCGATCTCCAGCTCGGCGCCCGAGATCTTCAGGTCGGCCAGGTGGAAGCCCTGCACGTCGGGGTTGTCGGCATCGGCCAGCGAGACGATCAGGTAGACCGGTTCGGGCCAGTTCTGCGCCTGGTTGACGTCGGTCTGCGAGGGATAGGCGGCGCTCTTCGTGTGCGAGTGGTAGATCGCCAGCAGCTCCCCGTCGGCTTCGATCTCCTTCAGCGCGTCGAACTGCCCCTGCGGGTCCATCTCATAGCGCAGCGGGCTGGCCGCGGCGTTGGCGACCCGCACAACCTTCCTCGCCTCTCCGTCCACGCCCCCCACCATCCCACAGCACTCGTTCGGCAGGTCCTCGCGCGCGTGCGCGACCATCTCGTCGACCAGCTCCTGGGAGATCTTCATCGGCGCGAGGCTAGCCGACGCGCCCGGCGGCGGTCGCTACCACCAGACCGTCGAATCGAGGTTCTCGATCTCCTCCAGCGGCTTCGTGTAGACGCCGGAGGAGAGGTACTTCCAGCCGTCGTCGGGAATCAGGAAGACGACGTTGCCGGAGTCGAGCTCGCCCGCGATCCGCGCCGCGACGCGGGCCACGGCGCCGCCCGAGACACCGGCGAAGACGCCCTCCTCCTCGAGCAGCTTCTTCGTCCAGATGATCGCGTCGCGGTTCGAGACCATGATTTTGCGGTCGAGCAGGGAGAGGTCGATGATCGGCGGGATGAAGCCGTCGTCGAGCGAGCGGAGGCCCTGGACGAGCTCCCCCTGCATCGGCTCGGCGGCGACGACCAAGGTCTCCGGGTCGTTCTCCTTCAGGCGCCGGCCGTTGCCCATCAGGGTGCCGCCGGTGCCGAGCCCGCCGACGAAGGCGGCGACCGAGTCGAGCTCTTCGAGGATCTCCACCGCGGTGCCGTCGTAGTGGGCGAGCGGGTTGGCCTCGTTGCCGTACTGGTAGGGCATGAAGAAGCCGGGCCGCTCGGCCAGCTCGAGCGCCACCTCGACCGCCCCGTTGGAGCCCTTCGCCCCCTCCGAGTAGACGATCTCCGCCCCGTACATGCGCAGCAGCTGGGTGCGCTCCTCGGTGACGTTGTCGGGCATCACCACCTGCAGCGGATAGCCCTTGCGCCGGCAGATCATCGCCAGCGCGATGCCGGTGTTGCCGGAGGTCGGTTCGAGGATCGTCTGGCCCGGCTCGATCGCCCCTTCGGCCTCGGCCTTCTCGATCATCGAGCGGGCGACGCGATCCTTGACCGAGCCGGTCGGGTTGTGGCCCTCGAGCTTGGCGTAGATGTGGACCTCGGACTTCGGCGAGAGCCGCGGGAGCTCGACCAGCGGCGTGTTGCCGATCGACTCGACCACGTCGCCGAAGCGCCCACCGCAGGGTCTGTTCAAGACTGGATCTGGTGCCATCGCGTGCCGGTATCCCTCGTGACGTGCCCCTTTACTTCAGAAAGTGTAGCGAGGGCGGCGCCGCCGATCGGGTGTATGTTCGCGCCTCCAGCAAATTTCCGATCGGAGGCAGGTTTGTTCAGCAAGACGCGGTCTGCCGCCCTCTTGGCGGTACTCCTCGTAGGCGCCGTGGCGGTCGTCGTGGCGGGATGCGGCGGGGGCGGCAGCTCAACCTCGAAGACGGGCGAAGAAAGCGGTGGAGGAGGGGGCGAAAAGCTGACGGTCGCCTCCGACATCCCCTATCCCCCGTTCGAGCAGGGGAAAAAGGGAAGCTACACCGGCTTCGACGTCGAACTGATGGAAGCGATCGGCAAGGAGATCGGGCGTGAACCCGAATTCATCGACTCCTCCTTCGAAACGATCTTCCGCGACGTCGCCCAGGGCAAGTTCGAAGCGGTGATGTCGGCGGCGACGATCACCCCGGAACGGGAAAAGGTCGTCTCCTTCTCGCTGCCCTACTACCTCTCCGAACAGGCGATCCTGGTGAAAGAAGGCAGCCCGATCACCGGCCTCTCCGACCTCAAGGGCAAAATCGTCGCCGCCCAGCAGGGCACGACCGGACTCGAACTCGGCAAGGAAAAAGCCGAAGCCTCCGAACTCCGGCCCTACCCCGAAGGCCCCGACGCGGACAACGCGCTGAAGGCCGGGGTCGTGGAAGCGGTGATCATCGACGCGCCGGTCGCCAAACAGCAGGCGGAAGAACTCGGCGGCATCGAAATCGTCGAAAAAGTTCCGACCGAAGAAACGTACGGGATCGCGGTCGCCAAAGGAAGCACTGAACTACTCGAACAGATCAACGAAGGCCTGAAGAAGGCCATCGAAGACGGCAGCTACGCCAAGGTCTACGAAAAGTGGTTCAAGGAAGCGCCGCCGACGGCAGGCCTCGAAAAGGCGATCGAAGAAGCCGAATCGAAGTGACGCGGTAGCTGAGAGGCCGTATAACGGAGGGGGCGCCGGGGACGGTGCCCCCTCTTTGATTGGGAGAGCGGAAGCAGGAGCAGGAGCGAGATTTGAAGGTCTTTTTCGAACAGTACTTCGACTTCCACATCATGGGAGAACACTTCTGGGAAGTCTTCGAAGCCTTCCTGCAGAACCTCTTGATCTGGGTGGTCGCGGCAGTTCTGATCCTCGTCTGGGGGCTGATCCTGGCGATGCTGCGACAGGCGCCCGGGAAAAAGTTCCTCCCCGTCCGCTTCCTGACGATCGTCTACATCGATGTTCTGCGGGCGATCCCGCTGCTGGTCATCATCCTGCTGATCTCGGGTGGCGTCCCCTTTCTCACCTTCATCCCGAAAGGCATCCGGATCCCCGAGTGGTTCGGTGAGCCCGACCCATTTTGGTACGCGGTCGCCGCCCTCGTCTTCGTCTACGGCGCCTACATGGCCGAGGTCTACCGGGCCGGGATCGAAGCGGTGCCGAAAGGTCAGATGGAGGCGGCGCGCTCGCTCGGCATGAGCCATCTCCAGGCGATGCGCCACATCATCGTCCCCCAGGCGGTGACGAAGGTGCCGGCACCGATGCTGAACGAATTGATCTCGCTGCTCAAGGAAACGTCACTGGCAAGCTTTATCGCCTTCGGCGAGGCTGTCCTGGTCAGCCGCGAAATCCTCGCCGAACAGTTGAACAGCTCGGCGCTGCTCCTCACCGCCGTCTTCTTCATGTGCATCACCCTGCCGATGGCGCGCCTGGTCGACTACCTGATCAAACGCAACCAGACGAAAGTCACCACCGGCTCCCACATCGAGGTCGCCTGATGGCCGAGCCGATGGTGCAGCTGAAAGGCGTCCGCAAACGCTTCGGCAACCTCGAAGTGCTGAAAGGCGTCGACCTCGACGTCGCCCGCGGCGAAGTGATCTGCATCCTCGGCCCGAGCGGCTCCGGCAAGAGCACGCTGCTGCGCTGCGTCAACCTGCTGGCGCCCCCCGAGGAGGGCGAGATCTTCCTCGAGGGCCAGGACATCTGCAAAGGGCCCGGCTCGGGCACCGGCGAGCAGAGCTGGAACCTCGACTTCGTCCGTCAGCGGGTCGGCATGGTCTTCCAGCAGTTCAACCTCTTCCCCCATAAGACCGCGCTGCAGAACGTGACGCTGGCGCCGCAGAGGGTGCTCGGTAGATCCAAAGCGGAGGCGGAGGAGAAGGGCCGCGCCCTGCTCGAGCGGGTGGGCCTGGGCGACCGCCTCGGCCAATACCCGGAAACGCTCTCCGGCGGTCAGCAGCAGCGCGTCGCGATCGCCCGCGCGCTGGCGATGGAACCGCACGTGATGCTCTTCGACGAGGTCACCTCGGCCCTCGACCCCGAGCTGGTCAAAGAGGTCCTCGACACGATGCGCGAGCTGGCCGGCGAAGGGATGACGATGCTCGTCGTCACCCACGAGCTGGGCTTCGCCCAGGAGGTCGGCGACCAGGTCGTCTTCATGGACGGCGGCGTGGTCGTCGAGCAGGGGGACCCGAAGCAGGTCCTCGACCATCCCCGCGAGGAGCGGACCCAGAAGTTTCTGGGACTGGTGCTGGAGCGTTAGACGGGCGGGAGACAGCGTGGTCCAGAGCCGTTGCGGTCGTCCGAGGTGCGTCCCGGGCGTCTGTCACTAAGACGCCGCATCTCTCATCGGTCAGAAATGTGTGTGTTTCTTTTCCGTTGTATAGCAACCAAAAAGAAACACACAGATCCACCGGGGACAGCGCCGAAATCTGACCGCTCAGGCGCCCCCCGCCATCGCGGGGAGGATGACGACGGTGTCGCCATCCTTGACGGCAGTGCCCAAGCCGTCGAGCACGCGGACGTCCTCGTCGTTCAGGTAGACGTTGACGTAGCGGTTCAGCTCGCCCTCGTCGTCGAAGAGCTGCGCCGAGGTTTCCGGATGGGCGGCGGTGAGGGCGCGCAGCACCTCGCCGACGTCACCGCCCGCGGACTCGACCTCGGGGGCGCCGCCGGTCTTCGGGCGCAGGACGGGTGGGATGCGGACGGTCGCCATCGAGCGCGGATCCTAGACGAGTCGGGGACCGCTCAGCGGTCGCCGCCGGCGCCGGCGCAGAAGAGGTCGTAATCGGGGAACTGGCCCATCTCCGACTCGGGGATCTCCTCGGCGTGCTCGCCGCAGATCGGGCAGTCCGGATCGCGGCGGACCTTCAGCTCGGTGAAGGTGGTGCCGAGCGCGTCGTAGAGGAGCAGGCGGCCGACCAGCGGCTCGCCGACGCCGAGGACCAGCTTGATCACCTCGTTCGCCTGCAGCGTGCCCATCGTCCCGGCCATCACCCCGAGGACGCCGTTGGCCGAGCAGCTCGGCGCCAGCTCGGCGGGCGGCGGGGTCGGGAAGAGGCAGCGGTAGCAGGGCCCCTCGAAGGGCATGAAGGTCGAGACCTGACCGTCGAAGCCGAGGATCGAGGCCGAGACGACCGGCTTGCGCAACCGCACCGAGGCGTCGTTCAGGAGGTAGCGGGTGGGGAAGTTGTCGGCCCCGTCGACGACGATGTCGTAGTCGACCATCACATCGAGGATGTTGCTCGCGTCGAGCCGGCCGTTGTGCTCGACCACGTTGACGTCGGGGTTGAGCTGTTCGATGAAGATCCGCGCCGAGGTGGTCTTCGGCATGCCGATCCGCTCGGTGTTGTGGATCACCTGGCGCTGCAGGTTGGAGGCGTCGACGACGTCGTCGTCGACCAGGCCGATCGTGCCGACCCCGGCGGCGGCGAGGTAGAGCGCGGTCGGCGCGCCGAGGCCGCCGGCGCCGAGCAGCAGCACCTTCGCGTTCAGGAGCTTCAGTTGGCCGTCGACGCCGACCTCGGGGAGCAGGGTGTGACGCGAGTAGCGATCGCGCTGCTCGGCGGTCATCCCTTCCGCGGCGATCACCGGCAGGCCCTGCTCCTGCCAGGCGAGGATCCCGCCCGCGACCGAGGCGACGTCGGTGTAGCCCATCGCCTGCATCTGGGCGGCGGCGATGCCGGAGCGGTTGCCGGAGCGGCAGTAGAGGATCGTGCGGGCCGACTTGTCGGGGGCGGTCGTCTCGATCTCGTCGGCGAGCATCACCGGCGGCACCAGCTTGCCCCCCTCGAGATGGACCTCCTGGTACTCGTGGGGCTCACGCGTGTCGATCAGGACCACATCGCCGCTCTCGATCTCCGCGGCCGCCTCGAACGGTTCGATCTCCTCGATCACCTGCACCTGCTCGGTTCCTGCGCCAGTCGCCATTCGTCAAATCCCCTAATTCGGATCAGCTTTACTTCAAAAAGTATAGCGAGCCGTGTGGGGCCCCGCAAAGCCGCTGCGCAGAGCGAAAAACGACGCTACATGCTGGGGCGCATCTGACGAAGCCTGCGGACCCGCTCCTCGATCGGCGGGTGGGTGGAGAAGAGGCCGGCCAGGCCCTGACCCTTGAAGGGGCGGACGATGTAGAGCGGCTCGGCCGCCTGGCTGACTTTCATCGGCACCGCTTCGGCGCCCTGCTCGAGCCGCAGCAGCGCGCTCGCCAGGGACTCCGGGTTGCCGCACAGCTCGGCACCGCCCGCATCGGCCGCGTACTCGCGCTGGCGCGAGATCGCCAGCTGGATGATCGACGCCGCGATCGGCGCCAGGATCACCATCGCGAGCGCGGCAGCCAGCCCCAGCGGCCCCTCGTCGTCGTCGCCGAACCACATCAGCATGTAGGCGACGTAGGTGATCGCGGTGCCGATCGCCGAGGCGACCGACTGGATCAGGATGTCGCGGTTGCGGACGTGGGTGAGCTCGTGGCCGAGGACGCCGCGCAGCTCGTCCTCGGAGAGCAGCTTGGTGATCCCGCGGGTGACCGCGACGGCGGAGTGCTTCGGGTTGCGGCCGGTGGCGAAGGCGTTCGGCTGATCGCTGGGGATCATGTAGAGGCGCGGCATCGGCAGCCCGGCGCGGGTCGTCAGTTCGCGCACCATCTGGTAGAGGCGCGGCGCTTCCGATTCGTCGATCGGCTTGGCGCGGCTGGCGGCCAGCGCCAGTTTGTCGCTGAAGAAGTAGGAGCCCGCGTTGATCAGCAGGGCGAGGACCAGGAAGAGCCCGGCTCCCTGGGGACCCCCGATCAGCGCGCCGATCACGACCAGGAGGCCCCCGAGACAGGCCATCAGGATCGTGGTGCGCAGCGTCGCGCCGAGGGTCGATTGCTTGGTGGTGGTCATCTCGTTCAGGTTCTCCTGGTGGGGAAGTGGTCGGCGGAGTATCGCGGCAGAAGCTCAAGATCGCCATAGGGGCCACCCCCTGAAGCAGGCGGTGGAAGTCCCTAGATCGGTGATCCACGGCGGTGCGGGATGCTGGCGGGATGCGGCCGGGGACGCGTGCGGCGTTCGCAGAAACCTTCGCCATGCGGAGCCAACTGCGAACGCCGGAGGGGCAGGGGCGGACGCCGCGCCCGGCGTTCGCAGAAACCTTCGCCATGCGGCCATGACTGCGAACGCCGCGGGTGGGGAGCCTCGGAGCCGCCGGCCATGACGAAGACGCCGGGAACCTCGCGGGAGACGTGAGGGAGGAGTCGGGGAATCCACGACTCCTCCACGGTCAAGTTCACGTGTGCAACTTTGACCCTGCCATGGCAGGGTCAACGCACCGAACGTGATCGTGGGGGCCGCGGGCCCCACGAAGGCTCACGCCTTTCCTGCGATCACGGCATCTCCGTGACGGACGGGCCCCGTCCTCCCGCCGGGGAGCTCGTCCCCATGGCTGGGGACCTCCTCTCCCCTGGATTGCACCTTCCCCGTCACGGGACCTCCCGGGAGGCTCCCCGTCCCTTCACGGAACCTCACACGATGGGTCCCCGTCCCGGGCGTATCCATCCTCGGCCGCACCGTCCCCGGCCATTCCGTCCCCGCCACGCCGTCTTCGGCCCCACCGCGGCGTTCGCAGTAATGGCCGCATGGCGAAGGTTTCTGCGAACGCCGGGAGGCGAGAGGCGGGAGGCGGGCGGGTGGGGCGCTTGTTGGTCAGCCGTTTGCTTGTTGGCTCAACCGTCAGGTCCCGTGCCGGACCGCTCGCCCCGTCTCGCGGACGACCGCCCGCAGCAGGCCGGTGGCGACGACGGCCCAGACCGCCACCGCGACCCAGATCCAGACCTCGGCGAACCGGGTGATCGCGGCGGCCGGGAGGGCCGTGCCGACGACGAAGCTGCAGGCCGCGTACATCCCGACCGGGAAGACCGTCGACCAGCGGCGGACGCCGTAGCGCAGCCGCGGCCGGCGCAGCTCGGCCACCAGGAGGACCGGCAACCATGCCAGCGCCACGACCCAGAGGGCGAGCGAGACCCCGCGCAGGGCTCCGAGCGCCCCGCCCCCCGGCTCCACCGCCTGGTAGGCGAGGACGATCCGACCCGCGACGACGGTGGAGATCGCCAGGGCACCGCCGGTGACCCAGTGGTCGCCTTCCCCGACCGCCAACTGGCCGAAGTCGAAGCGGCACAGCACCCAGGGGTAGAAGCAGAGGCCGAGCAGGAACGGCACCAGGGCGGCATCGAGCAGCCACTCCGCGCGGTAGCCGTGGGCCAGCGTCGCGGCGAGCAGGCCCAGCGACTCGGTGCCGACGGTGAGGATGAACGAGGCACCGACGGTCGGGGTCCGCCAGTGCCGCAGGACCGGACCGATCAGCCCGAGCCAGACGGCGAGCGCCACGACGAGCAACACGACCCCGGCCCAGTCCCAGCCGAGCAGCGCCAAGCGCGTGCCCAGCACCGCCGTCCCGGCGACCGCGGTGAAGGCGGCGGGCGTGCGGATGTCGCCGCGGAAGCGCTCGCGGTCGCGCACGGCCCGGGCCGGGAGCAGGACCGCCAGCGTCAGCCAGGTGGCGCCGTCGAGCACCAGCAACACCCGCGAAAGCGCCTCCTGGCCATCCAGGGAGAGGCCGATCGAGACGATCCCGGTCCCCATCACGACCGCCCCCGAGGCGGGCGGCACCGAGCCGAGGAGCAGGTCGAGGGCGCCGGGCGAGGCGCGCCTGTCGGGCATCAGCGCGAACGGGCCTCGCGCGCGACGGTGGCGGGCCGAAAACGGCGCCGGTAGAGAATGTAGGGCCGGCCGATGTACTGCAACGGCACGCTCCAGGCGTGGACGAGCCGGCTGAACGGGAAGAGCGCCCAGAACGACCAGGCGACGATCGCGTGCAGTTGGTAGAGGAGCGGGGCGCCGGTGGCCGCTTCGACGTCGGGGTCGAGGTAGAAGATCGAGCGCCACCACTCGCCGATCGAGTCGCGGTAGTTGTAGGGACTGGCGGTGAAGAGGGTGTGGCCGAACGTCATCCAGCAGCCCATCAGGATCAGGACCGTGAGCAGGAAGTAGGTGAGCATGTCGATGCGGGTCGTGGTGCGGCGGACCCGCGGGCTGGTGGTCCGCCGGTAGAGGAGGCCGAGGAAGCCGACCAGCGTCACCGCGCCGGCGATCGCCCCGGCGACACCTGCGAACCAACGGTAGAAGCTCTCGGAGATCCCGACCGATGCGGTCAGCGATTCCGGGATGCAGAGGCCGATCACGTGCCCCCCGACCGCGGCCAGCGCGCCGTAGTGGAAGGCCGGGCTCGCCCAGCCGAGGACGCGGCGGTCGAGTAGCTGGGTGGAGCGGCTGGTCCAGGCGAACTGGTCGTGGCGGTAGCGCCACCAATGGCCGACGACGAAGGTGGTGATCGCGACGTAGGGCAGGATCACCCAGAGCAGGACTTCACCGGCGTTCATCGCCGCGCCCCGGTGCTCGGCGCCGCCTCGGGCGGCGCGAAGGGCTCGAGGCCGACCAGCTCCTGCGGCGGACCGCCCGCCGCCAGCCGCCCGGCCAGCGCCCGCTCCGCCGCCGAGGCCTCGCCGAGCGCCGCGCAGGTCGCGTCGAGGAGGTCGGCGTAGGGGCTGCCGAGGTCGCGCAGGGCCAGCCGCACCAGCTCCAGGGAGGCGCGGCTCTCGCGCAGGACGATCTCGCCCCGGCCGTCGGGCGCGGTGGCGGCGAACTCGAGCATCACCGGCAGGTAATCGGGCAGCTCGGTGGTGCCCTCCAGCGGCAGGCCGGCGGCTCGGTAGAGGCGCTTCAACCTGACCAGGGCGCTGCCGCGCTCGCGCTTGTCGCCATCGGAGTAGAAGGTCAGGTAGAGGCCGGAGCGCTTGTTGAGATCGATCGTCTCGACGTAGTGGGCGGCGAGGGCGCCGGGGTCGCCTTCGAGCATGAAACCCTCGGTATCGGCCTCCGACTCGGGCGACCCGACCGCGCCGCAGATCCCCGGCCCACCCTCGAAGTCAAGGCCGCAGGCGCCCTGCTGTTCCATCAGCCGCGCGCCCAGCTCGGCG
>DASZZB010000100.1:0-16702 GCA_035545115.1 Solirubrobacterales bacterium
GCCAGGCGTCGTCGCCGGGGAGCTCGACCACCCGCACCGCCTCGGGCAGGGCGCCGCGGGCCCGCTCGAGCTGCGCGCCCGAGACCGCCATCGTCACCGGCTCCGAGGCGGCGATCGCCGCCGCCACCGCGGCGAAGGCCGCCTGCGCCGGAGCGCCGCCGTCGCGCCAGTTGTCGGGGCGCTCGGGCCAGGCCATCCAGCAACCGGCGTGCGGCTCCCACTCGGCCGGCATGTGGAAGCCGTCGGCGGCGGGGGTCGAGTCGAGCGGGCGCGACATGCCGGGATTGTCGCCGACCGCCCCGACCGCCTACAGTCGAGGGGGATGTCGGACCTGCAGCTGATCGAGAAGATCGGGGTCGAGGACTCGCCGGCGCGGACCCGCGCGCCAGGCCGCGAGCCGTTCCGGATCGGCGCCGTGCAGCAGACCTGGCACCGCGATCCCGACGAGCACCGCGAGGGGCTCGCGGCGGGGGTCCGGCTGGCGGCGGCGCGCGGCGCGCGGCTCGTCTGCCTGCAGGAGCTGACCCTGTCGCCGTACTTCGCCGTCGACCCGGCCGGGCCGGAGGGGGCCGGGGCCGAGCCGGAGGAGCTGCCGGGCGGCCCTACCTCCGAGTTCGCCGCCGCGATGGCGGCCGAGACCGGCGCCCACGTCCACGCCTCGCTGTACGAGCGGGCGCCCGACGGCGGCCTCGGCTTCAACACGGCGATCGTCGTCGCCCCGGACGGCACGCTGGTCGCGCGCACCCGCAAGCTCCACATCCCGGTCACCGCCGGCTACCACGAGGACCGCTACTTCCGGCCGGGGCCCGCCGCGGACGCGCCGTTCCCGCTGATCGCCCTGGGCGAGGCGCGGCTCGGCCTGCCGACCTGCTGGGACCAGTGGTTCCCCGAGGTCGCCCGCGCCTACAGCCTGGCGGGGGCCGACGTGCTGGTCTACCCGACCGCGATCGGCTCCGAGCCCGACCATCCAGATTTCGACACGCAGCCGCTCTGGGAGCGGGTGATCGTCGCCAACGGGATCGCCAACGGCACCTTCATGGTGGCGGTGAACCGGACCGGGGAGGAGCCGCCGCTGCGCTTCTACGGCTCCTCCTTCATCTCCGACCCCTACGGCCGGGTGCTGGTGCAGGCGCCGCGCGAGGAGCCCGCGGTGCTGGTCGCCGACCTCGACCTCGACCAGCGCGGCGACTGGCTGGAGCTCTTCCCGTTCCTGACCACGCGCCGGCCGGATGCCTACGCGAGCCTGGTCGAGGGTAGGTCGAAGGCGCCCGGATGAGCACCGCGACGAAAGGAGAGGCGATGACCTGCCCTAAATGCGGCGCCGAGATGCGCACCCACCGTCGCAACGGCGTGACGATCGAGCAGTGCCGCAAATGCCATGGCATCTTCCTCGACCGCGGCGAGCTCGAGCAGCTGATCGGCCGCGAAACCTCGCTTCTCGGCCACGATGGCGAGGTGCGCGGCGAGCGTAGCGGCGAGCGCCGCGGTCGCTAGGGCGCCGCGCTAGCGCCGGCCGGAGCCGTTCAGCGGTTCGATCCGGAAGGCGGAGCGTCTCGGGTTCGACGGCTTGTAGAAGGTCGCCGTCTGGGCGGTGAGCCGCCAGGGCTCGGGCAGCACGCCGCCGGCGCCGAGGAAGCGGGTGAAGAGGACCGAGGCGCGGTTGCAGGAGATCCCCGACCCCTGCGGCAGGTAGATCAGGAAGTCGCCTTTGGTGAAGCGCAGCGAGCCGACCACGGTGGATGCGTTGACCCGGTAGGGATTCGGGCAGAGCCGGCCGAGATCCGGGTTGGCGCCCCCTTCTTCACGTTTGCCGGTCAGTTCGACCGAGAAGCCCGGCTGGGCGCCGCGGACGAAGGCGGCCTTGCCGGAGCCTTCGGCGACCACCTTCCAGGGCCTCGGCAGGACGCCGTCGAAGTCCTCGAGGAAGCGGGCGAAGAGGTCGGCGCTCGACTTGCAGGTGAGGCCGGCCGATTCGAGGTCGATCGTGTAGGTGCCCGCCGGGAAGACGGCGGCGCCGACCCGATCGTCGTGGAGGACGCGGAAGCCGGGGCAGGTCTTCGGCGCGGGCGTCGATCCCGCCGCGGCGCCGGCGGGGCGGGCGCAGAAGGCCAGGGCCAGGGCGGCGAGGAGGCCGATCAGGGCGACGAGGACGGTGCGGCCACGGCGCGGCCCGAGGTGGGAAAGCTCCTGCATAGGCGGAGCAAACTATCAGCCCCGCCCGGCCCTACCATGGATCGCTCCCGATGCCCGAACCGATCACGCGCGGCGAGCGCTATATGCCAGGGTTGGACGGCCTGCGCGCGATCGCGGTGCTGGCCGTCATCTGCTTCCACCTCGGCTTCGGCTGGGCGCCCGGCGGGCTGCTCGGCGTCGGCATCTTCTTCACCCTCTCCGGCTACCTGATCACCGACATCCTGCTCGGCCAGTACGTGCGGCGCGGGGCGATCCACCTCGGCCGCTTCTGGCTCGGCCGCGCCCGCCGCCTGCTGCCGGCGCTCTTCCTGATGCTGCTGATCGTCACCGCCTGGGTGACCGTCTTCGGCCCCGCCCAGCCCGACCAGTTCCGCAAGGCGGTCGTCTCGGCGATCTTCTACCTCAACAACTGGCAGGAGATCGCCGCCAACGTCTCCTATTTCGCCCGCTTCGCGCCGGAACAGCCGCTGAACCATCTCTGGTCGCTCTCGGTCGAGGAGCAGTTCTACATCCTCTGGCCGTTCATCCTCCTGATCGGGCTCAAATTCATCCACGACCGCGAGGGCGACGGCCTGCGCCCGAAGCTCGCCCTCTGGACGCTCGGCCTCGCCCTCCTCTCCTCGATCTGGATGGCGGTCCTCTACCACCCGAGCCTCGACCCCTCGCGGATCTACTACGGCACCGACACCCGGGCCGGCGAGCTGCTCTTCGGCGCCGCCCTGGCGATGGTCTGGCCGAGCCGCCGGCTCAACCGCCACATCGCCCCGCAGGCGCGCAGGAACCTCGACCTGCTCGGCTGCGTCGGCCTGCTGATCATCGCCCTGATGATCTGGCGGACCGGCGAGTTCTCGGCCTTCCTCTACCGCGGCGGCTTCGTCGTCCTCTCGCTGGCGACGGTGATGGTGCTGATGCCGCTCACCCACCCGGCCTGCAAGCTCGGCAACCTGCTCGGCGCCAGGCCGCTGCGCTGGGTCGGCGTCCGCTCCTACGGGATCTACCTCTGGCAGACGCCGGTGATCGTCCTCACCTCGCCCCAGGGCCATCACGGCCAGAACCTGCTGCGCGACATCCTCCAGGTGGCGGCGATCGTCGCGATCGCGGCGCTCTCCTGGAGGTACGTCGAGGAGCCGATCCGCCACGGCGCGATCGGCCGCCTGCTCGCCCGGCGGCGCCGGGTCGGCTGGAGCTGGAGGACCTTCTCGGCCGAGGGCCGCGTCGTCCTCGTCTCGCTCGTCGTCCTCGCCGTCGTCGCGATCGCCGGCATGGCGGGACTCAACCAGGCCTCGGCGGAAGGCGAACAGCTGCGGGTCAAGGAAGCGACGGCGGCCGGGACCAAGGGCCCGGTGCCGCTCACCGCCGCGCAGGCGGAAGACTCGCAGAAGACGTCCTGCAAGGCGGTGGTCCACATTGGCGACTCGACCTCGGAGGGGCTCGACTCGGCCGAATACCTGCCCGACCCGAGGGAGCGGATCGAAGCCCGCTACGCCGAAGTCGGGGCGCGGGAGACGCACATGGAGGTGCAGGGCGCCCGCTCGATCGAAGAGCGCTTCGAAGGCCAGCCCAACGCCCAGGAAGTCGCCGAGGCGTGGAAGGCGGAAGGCTACGAAGGCTGCTGGGTGCTGGCGCTGGGGACGAACGAGGCGGCCGATGTCGCCGCCGGCTCGAGCGTCGGCCTGGGGGAACGGATCGAGAAGATGATGAACATCATCGGCGACGAACGGGTCCTCTGGGTCAACGTCCGCACGCTGCCCGACGCGACCGAGTTCTACTCCGAGGAAGGCATGAAGAAATGGGACAAAGAACTTGAAAATGCCTGCCTGCGCTACTCGAACATGCGGGTCTACGACTGGGCCGCCGACGTCAAGGACGACTGGTTCATCAACGACGGCATCCACTTCACCTCGCCCGGCTATGCGGCTCGCGCCGAGCTGATCGCCCACGCTCTCGCGCACGCCTTCCCGGCCGGAGGCACCTCGCCGGGCGGAGCGCATTGCGTGGTCAGCTGAGCAGCGGGTATTAGGCCTCCCGTCCAGCAAACGTAGGAGGCACGATGGCTGACCCGAACGAGCGCGACGCGAAGCTGATCCAGTACCTGAGCGAGGCCTACGGCAAAGAGCGTGAGCTCGAGGTCGCCTTGCAGGCGGACATCGCGATGACCACCAAGGCGCCTTACAAGAAACGCCTGCAACAGCACCTGAGAGAGACCAAGGCCCACGCCAAGGCCCTCGAGCGGCGGATCAAGAAACTGGGCGGCGGCTCGCAGACCGTGCAGTCGTTGGTCGGCAAGGCGACCGCGGCGGCCAAAGGCCCGTTGCACATGATCCGCGGCAGTGGCGAGCAGGAGAAGCTGCTGAAGAACGCCAAGACGCAGTTCACCGCCGAGCAGGAGGAGATCTCCACCTACCTGGCGCTGGAGGTCTTCGCCACCAAGGTCGGCGACAAAGAGACCGCGAAGCTCGCCCGCGACATCCGCCGCGAGGAGGAGCGGATGGCGAAATTCCTCGAAGCCCAGATTCGCCAACTCGCCGGCGCGACCGCGGTCGACGAGGTCCCCTCCGCCCAGCGGCGCGCCGCGGCGAAACCGAGAAGGCGAAAAGCGAAA
The DNA here is from genome assembly GCA_035545115.1 of Solirubrobacterales bacterium. Lineage (GTDB taxonomy): Bacteria > Actinomycetota > Thermoleophilia > Solirubrobacterales > 70-9 > VAYN01. Next base: position 4,796 of record DASZZB010000100.1, read on the forward strand.
CCGAAAAAAGCCGCGGCCCGGAAAACGGCCACGGCGAAAAAACGCAAAGCAAAAAGACGCTGAAGGTCCGATCTCCCTGCGGGTTCCGGTTCCGGCCGGCGCGCCCCGGCGTTCGCAGAAAGCTGCGGTATGCGTAGGTAAGTGCGAACGCCGGGTCCCTTCCCCGTCCGTTGCCGGAACGCCCCGAATCGAACGCCCAGGGCGCTCAGCTCTCGATCGCGACCGGCTCCAGCTCGTCGGCGGGCTCGAAGCCGAGGATCCGGCCGTAGAAGAAGAGCTCCGCTTCGAGGCAGCGGATCTGGGTCTCGGAGCGGCGGAAGCCGTGCTGCTCGCCGGCGAAGGCGAGGTAGGCATGGGGGATGCCGTTGGCGGCCATCGCGGCGATCATCGTCTCCGCCTGGTTGGGCGGGACGATCGCGTCCTCGAGGCCCTGGAAGAGGATGACCGGGGCGCTCAGGCGCTCGGCGAAGTGGATCGGCGAGCGCTCGCGGTAGAGGTCGGCGCGCTCCGGATAGGGCCCGATCAGGCCGTCGAGGTAGCGGGCCTCGAACTTGTGGGTGTCGCGGGCGAGCGCCTCGGTATCGGCGACGCCGTAGTAGGAGGCGCCGGCCGCGAACTCGTCGTGGAAGACCAGCGCGCAGAGCGTCGCGTAGCCCCCCGCCGAGCCACCGCGGATCGCCAGCCGCGCCCCGTCGACCTCGCCGGTCTCGGCGAGGAACCGCGCCGCGGCGATGCAGTCCTCGGTGTCGACGACGCCCCAGGTGCCGCGCAGCTTGTCCCGGTAGGCCCGCCCGAAGCCGCTCGAGCCGCGGTAGTTGACGTCGACGACGCCGAAGCCGCGGCTGGTCCAGAAGAGGAACTCGGGGGCGAGCGAAGGGGTGACGTGGGAGGTCGGGCCACCGTGGCTGACCACGATCAGCGGCGGTCGCTCCTCGGCGGGGCCGACGAAGTCAGGATTGGTCGGCGGGTAGTAGAAGGCGTGCGAGGTGTCGCCGTCGCCGCTCGGGAACTCGATCGCCCGCGGCACGGAGACGAAGCCCCGGTCGACGCTCTCCGCGGCGGCGGCGCGGACCGTCTCGCTGGTCCCGGCGGCGACGTCGAGGACCACGACCGCCGGCTCGCTCTCCGGCGAGGCCGCCGCGAACGCGACCTTGCCGCCCCGCGCCGCCAGCGCCGGCACACCGAACGAGGTGAAGGGCAGGTCGAGGTCGCGCAGCGCCCCGCCGCCCGGCGCGAGCGCGAAGAGCCGTTCGGCGGCGTCCGCGGTGCGGATCGCGACCACGGTCCCGTCCTCGAGCTCGACGTGGGTCTGCATGCCGAAGACCCACTGCGGGTGGCCGAGGTCGGCGCGCTCGGCGCTCAGCTGCTCGAGCGCGGGCAGGTCCTCGCCGGCGTCGGGCGCGCCGAGGTCGGCGACCGTGCGGTAGAGGTTCCACCAGCCGTCGCGATCGGAGACGAAGCGGAGCCGGTCCTGGCGATCCCAGGCAGGCGCGAAGACCGACTCGCTCGGGCCGCCTGCCAGCGGTCGCGCCGCGCCCGGGTCACGGGCCGGCGCCACCCACAGCTCGGTCCCGTCCCAGGGCATGTTCGGGTGGTCCCAGCAGGTGAAGGCGAGCCAGAGCCCGTCCGGCGAGACGCGCGGGAACGAGTAGAAGTCGCGCCCCGCGGCGGCGACCTGGGGCGGCGCCGAGCCGTCGAGCGGCAGCGAGACGATCTCGTTCCGCGGCTCCGCCCCGCCGTCGTGGACCTCGCGCACGCAGAAGAGCGTCGCCCCGTCCGGGGTGAGGTCGAAGTCGGCGTAGCGAAGGGCCGCCGGCGCGTCGGGCTGCGGCGTGATCGCCACCGGCTCGTCGCCGAGCCGCAGCCGGTAGACGCGCTGGTCGGCGAAGTCGACGTAGACGACGAGCTCCGGGCCGAGCAGCGCCCAGGCGCCGCCGCCGTACTCGTGGACGCGGCTGCGCACGTTGGCCGCCGCCGGCGTCACCTCCTCGGGCTCGCCACCGACCGCGCGGCGCATCAGCGCCGTCCGACCACCCTCGGTCGGGCGTCCCTCGGCCCACCAGACGGCGCCGTCGGCGGCGATCGTCGCCACCCCCAGCCGGCGGCCGCCGCGCGCCACGTCTCCCGGGCCGATCGGCGAGCGCCACGACCCGTAGGGCGCGACCTCGGCCACCCTCAGTCGCGCTCGGTGTCGGGACCGGAGTCCCCGCCCGCGCCGTCGCCCTCCGCCACGGCGATCTCGCGCAGCGCGTGGGTGTCGACGTCGTAGACGAAGCCGCGCACCGCGTCGCGGTGGGGGAGGAAGTGGGAGCGGCGCACGCGCAGGACCGATTGGCGGACGTCGGCCTCGACGTCGGTGAAGGACTCGATCGCGAAGGCGGGCGCCACCCCGGTCGCCTCGCGCAGCTCCTCGCGGAAGCCGTCGTCGGAGACCGTCTGCATACCGCAGTTGTCGTGGTGGATCAGCATCACCTCGCGGGTGCCGAGCTTGTGCTGCGAGAGGGCCAGCGAGCGGATCACGTCGTCGGTGATCACGCCGCCCGCGTTGCGCAGCACGTGCGCCTCGCCGACCGCGAGGCCGAGCGCCCGCGGGAGGTCGAGCCGGCAGTCCATGCAGGTGACGATCGCCACGCCGCGGCTCGGGGTTCCCGAGACGGTCGCGTCGCGACCGTCGCCCGCCTCGGTCGCGGCCCGGTTCGCGCTCACCAGCTCGTCGATGACACCCATCGCGGCTGACCTTACCGGCTGGTTGGCGATCTCGACGCCGGGTATCTGACCGCCATGAGCGACGCCACCACCAAGACTTACAGCAAGGGCATCCTCGGCAGCGACCACAAGGAGGACCGCGAGCACATAGTGGCGCTCCTCACCGAGGCCTACTGGATGGAGATCGAGACGGTGATCAACTACATCACCAACTCGGTCAACGTCGACGGGGTGCGCGCCCAGGAGATCAAAGAGTCGCTCGCCGCGGACGTCCAGGAGGAGCTCGGCCACGCGCAGCAGTTCGCCGACCGGATCAAGGAGCTCTACGGCATCGTCCCCGGCTCGCTCGAGTTCAGCCCCGAGCAGCACTTCCTGCAGCCGCCCGAGCACCAGACCGACCTCGTCCACGTGATCCGCGGCGTGATCGAGGCCGAGACCGGCGCGATCGAGCACTACACGCGGATCATCGAGGAGACCGACGGGGTCGACCACGTCACCCAGGACATGGTGATCGCGATCCTCAAAGACGAGCAGGGCCACCGCCGCCTCTTCGAGGGCTTCCTGCGCGAGTTCGAGTTCGAAGGCAAAGCCTGAGGAGCGCGGCCGGCATGATCGGCCGGGATGAGCGACCGTGAGCGCCTGGCGCCGGAGGTCTTCCGGCTGCCGGTCGCCAAAATCCGCGACGCCTACTACTCCGACACCTACTTCGCGCTGACCAAGGAGCTGCTCGAGGCCGAGGGCAGGCGGCCGCCGGTGACGATGCAGGTCTTCGCCAAGCGGCAGGGCCTGCTCGGCGGGATCGACGAGGCGATCGCGGTGCTGCGGCTCTGCTCGGGGCGCCGGCGCGGGGACGGGAGCTGGGAGGACGGCTGGCCGGGGCTGACCGTGCGGGCGCTCCGCGAGGGGGACCCGATCGAGCCGTGGGAGACGGTGATGACGATCGCCGGCGACTACAGCCTCTTCGCCCACCTGGAGACGGTCTACTGGGGACGCTGGCGCGGCGCTCGCTGGTGATGACCAACGTGCGCCGCGTGGTCGACGCCGCCGCCGGCAAATCGGTGCTCTTCTTCCCGGCCCGCCACGACCACTGGCTGGTGCAGACCGGCGACGGCTGGGCGGCGCACGTGGCGGGCGCGATCGGGGTCTCCACCGACGCCAACGCCTCCTGGTGGGGCGGGCGCGGGACCGGCACGATCCCGCACGCGCTGATCGCCGTCTACGGCGGCGACACGGTGGCGGCGGCGCGCGACTACGCGGCGCGCTTCGCCGCCCACTCCGACATCATCTGCCTGGTCGACTTCCACAACGACTCCGTGGGGGAGGCGGTGAGGGTCGCCGACGCGCTCGGCGAGGACCTCTGGGGCGTCCGGCTCGACACCTCCGAGACCCTGGTCGACAGGGCGCTCGCCGACCGCCCCGACGCCGCGGCCCTGCCCGGCGTCACCCCGGAGCTGGCCCGCGCGGTCCGCGACGGCCTCGACGCGGCCGGGCACGAGCGGGTGAAGATCGTCGTCTCGGGCGGCTTCGACGCCGCCAAGATCGAACGCTTCGAGGCGCTCGGGGCACCGGTCGACTCCTACGGGGTCGGCTCCTCGCTGATCCGCGGCAACTTCGACTTCACCGCCGACGTGGTCGAGCTCGACGGCCGTCCCGCCGCCAAGGTCGGCCGCGAGCTGCGCCCGAACCCGCGCCTCGAGCCGGTCGCCTAGGCCGGCCGCGGCGCTCGACTAGATTCCGCCCGGTGACCGCCGAGCCGACGATCCGCGCCGCCACCGAGGACGACGTCCAGCTCCTCTTCGACCTGATCTGCGAGCTGGCGAGCTACGAGAAACTGCGCGAGGAGGTGGTGGGGACGCCGGCGATCCTGCGCGCCTCGCTCTTCGAGCGCCGCGACGCCGAGGCGCTGGTCGTCGAATCCGACGGCGAGCCGGTCGGCTACGCGATCTTCTACACCACCTTCTCGACCTTCGAGTGCCGCTCCGGGATCTGGCTCGAGGACGTCTACGTCCGCCCCGAGCACCGCCGTGGGGGCATCGGCCTGCGGATCATGGAGCACCTCGCGGCGCTCGCCCTGGAGCGCGGCCACGTCCGCCTCGAGTGGTGCGCGCTCGAGTGGAACGAACCGGCGCTGAGCTTCTACGCCAAGCTCGGTGCCGACCGCCTCGACGACTGGCGCATGCTCCGCCTCGAGGCCGACGGCATGCGCAGCCTCGCCGCCGGAGACGTGACCGCCTGACCCGGTGGGCCAGGAGCGGGGCGGGGGGCGCATCCGTCCCTTCCTCTGGCCGGCGGCGGGAAGGATCGGGGCGCGCCACGCCCGGCAAGGACCGGGCGACGCCGAGGCGCGGTCGTCTTAAGTTAACTTCGCCGCGGCGTGGTCGACCTAAGTGAACCTATGGCTAACTAGGGTCGACCGCGCTTCGGAGGAGTTGACGGAGGTCGACCGCGCTCGGGGTTGTCCGGTTTGACCGACGGCCGACTCGAACGACGCTGCTCTGCTGTGTCGTCTTGAGTCGACTGCCACTGCGTTCGCAGTCATCTCCGCATGGCGGGGCCAAGTGCGAGCTCACCGCGAGAGGGCGGCGGCGCGGCGGTGGAGGAGGCGGCGCTCGCTCGCGTTGGCGGTGAGCTCGGCGGCGCGGCGGAACTCGGCCGCGGCCTCGGCGTCGCGGCCGAGCCGGGCGAGCAGGTCGCCGCGGACGCTCGCCACCAGATGGTGGTCGCGCAGGGCGGGCTCGGCGGCGACCCGTTCGAGCAGCGCCAGGCCGGCCTCCGGACCGAAGGCCATGCCGACCGCCACGGCGCGGTTCAGCTCGACGATCGGCGAGGGGGAGAGGGCCGCGAGCGCCTCGTAGAGGGCCGCGATCCGCACCCAGTCGGTTTCCTCGGCCTCGAGCGCCCGCGCATGGCAGGCGGCGATCGCGGCCTGCAGGCCGTAGGGACCGAGCGGTGCGGGCAGCTCCTCGGCGCGGCGCAGCGCCGCCAGCCCGCGGACGATCAGGAGTGGGTCCCAGCGCGAGCGGTCCTGGTCGAGCAGCAGCACCGGCTCGCCGTCGGGCCCGAGTCGGGCGTCGAGCCGCGATGCCTGGATCTCGAGCAGCGCGATCAACCCGTGCGCCTCCGGCTCGCCCGGCGCCAGCGCGGCGAGGATCCGACCGAGGCGCAGCGCTTCCTCGCAGAGCTCGGTCCGCGCCCAGCGCTCGCCGGAGCTCGCCGCGTAGCCCTCGTTGAAGATCAGGTAGACGACCTCGAGCACGTCGGGGAGGCGGGCGCGCAGCGCGGCGCCGGCGGGCACCGCGAAGTCGGCACGCGCCTCGCGCAGGGTGCGCTTGGCCCGGGTGAGGCGTTGGGCGACGGTCGATTCGCCGACCAGGAAGGCGCGGGCGATCTCCGCCGTCGTCAGCCCGCCCAGCAGGCGCAGCGTCAGCGCCACCCGCGCCTCGGTCGAGAGCGAGGGATGACAGCAGGTGAACATCAGCGCCAGGAGGTCGTCGCCGACCTCGTCGTCGGCCGCGGCGGCGAGATCGACGCCGTCCATCGCCAGGAGGATCCCCAGCTCATGGGCGACCGCTTCGCGCTTGCGCTCGTAGGTGCGGTCGCGGCGGGCGAGATCGATCGCCCGGTTCTTCGCCGTCGCCATCAGCCAGGCGCCGGGGTTGTCGGGGACGCCGGTGCGCGGCCAGGTCTCGAGCGCCGCCAGGAGCGCGTCCTGGGCCAGGTCCTCGGCCAACCCGACGTCGCGGACCATCCGCGCCAGGCCGGCGACAAGACGGGCGGACTCGATCCGCCAGACCGTCTCGACCGCCGCCCTGGCGTCGGATGCCGCCATCGCTCAGGCGTCCGCCGCGGCCGCCTGCACGTCCTCGGGAAAGTCCTCCATCTCGAAGACGCGGCGCACCTCGATCCGGCAGTCGCGCCCCGGGCAGCGCTTCGCCCACTCGACCGCCTCCTCCTTGGAGCGCGCCTGGATCACCCAGTAGCCGCCGACCACCTCCTTGGCCTCGGCGAAGGGACCGTCGGTGACGCTGGTGCCGCCCTCGCCGTCGAAGTGGACCGAGGCGCCTTCGCCGGGCGGATGGAGCCCGTCGAGGGCGAGCAGCATCCCCGCCTTGCGGAGCTCCTCGTTGTAGCGGGTCATCGCGGCGACGTCCTCCGCCGACGGGTGCCAGTCGGCTTCGTCGATCTCCGGGTACATGAACATCATGAATCGCATCTGATCGCTCCTTCTGTGGTGGGCCGTCTTCCTCGCGATCGGCCCTGTCGTCAAGGGCGACGAACGAGCCGGACCGATAACGACACCACTTGCTCCGACGCGCTCAGCGCGGGGTGACGCGGAAGATCGAGACGACCTCGGCCTGGTGGCCCTCGGGGTGGACGACGTAGGCGCTCGGGCCGCCGCCGAACCAGCCGGACGCTTCGTTCATCCCGACGAAGACGCCCGGATGGCGGTTGCCGTCGGCGTCCTGCACCCAGACCTCGTCGCCCTCCTTGAAGCCCGGGTCGGCGGCCGCCTCCGCTTCGGCCTCCTCGGTCTCGATCGGCTCGTCCGACAACTCGTCTGACATGTCGCGAGCATAGCCGCGGCGGCGTGTCCTGGGGGCCGCACCCGGGTACGCTCGGGCCATGGCCGTCGAGGGTGAGCCGATGAAGGCGAAGCTCACGGCGCGGCCGTTCAGCGACCGGGGCTGGGTCTTCGAGCGCAAGCTCGACGGCGTCCGCGCCGCCGTCCGCCGCACACCGCGGGGGGTGACCCTGACCTCGCGCACCGGCAGGCGGATGGAGAACTATCCGGAGCTGGTCGAGGCGCTGGAGGCCGAGGCGACCCAGGACTTCGTCGCCGATGGTGAGATCGTCGCCTTCGAAGGCTCGCGGACCAGCTTCGAGAAGCTGCAGGGCCGGCTCGGGATCGCCGAGCCGCGCCTCGCCCGGCTGACCGGGATCGAGGTCTTCATCTACGTCTTCGACCTGCTCGAGCTGGAAGGCCGCGACCTCACCGGGTTGCCGCTGCGCGAACGCAAGGCGCTGCTGAAGGCGAACCTCGAATTCCACGGGCCGGTCCGCTACACGCCGCACCGCAACGAGAAGGGGGAGAAGCTCTTCCTCGAGGCCTGCCGCAAAGGCTGGGAGGGGCTGATCGCGAAGCGCGCCGACAGTCCCTACCGACACTCGCGCTCGAACGACTGGCTGAAGATCAAGTGCTCCTTCGAGCAGGAGCTGGTGATCGGCGGCTACACGCCGCCGAAGGGCTCGCGCCAACGCTTCGGCGCCCTCCTCGTCGGCTACCACGAAGACGGCGAGCTGCGCTACGCGGGCAAAGTCGGGACCGGCTTCGACCAGCGCACCCTGGAGCGGCTCGGCGACCGGATGGAGGCGCTGCGCCAGACCGGGACGCCGTTCACCGCCGGCTCCGGGCTGCCCCGTGACGCCACCTGGATCCGTCCCGAGCTGGTCGGCCAGTTCGGCTTCGGCGAGTGGACCCGCGACGGCAAGCTGCGCCATCCGCGCTATCTCGGCCTGCGCGACGACAAGCGGGCGGGCGAAGTGGTGCGCGAGCTGCCGAGCGCCGCGGCGCCGGGCGAGGGGGACGGCGGATGAGCGAGGGCGCCGCCGAGTTCCTGCCCGACCGCCGCTCGCTGAAGGCGCTGCGCGGCGCGGTGCAGGACTGCCGCGGCTGCGATCTCTACCACGACGCCACCCAGGCCGTCTTCGGCGAGGGCCCGGCGAAGGCGCGGCTGATGCTGGTCGGCGAGCAGCCCGGCGACCGCGAGGGCATCGAGGGCGAGCCGTTCGTCGGCCCGGCGGGCGGTGTCCTGCGCAAAGCCCTGCTCGGCGCCGGGATCGAGGTCGACGACGCCTACCTCACCAACGCGGTCAAGCACTTCAAATGGCGCCCGCGGGGGAAGCGGCGGCTCCACCAGACGCCGCGGGTCGGCGAGGTGAGCGCCTGCCGACCCTGGCTCGAGGCCGAGATCGCCGCGATCCGTCCGCGGGCCGTTGTCGCCCTCGGCGCCACCGCCGCCCGCTCGCTCTTCGGCCCCCGGGTCAAGGTGATGAAGGACCGCGGCGCGGTGCTGGAGAGCGACCTGGCGCCGCTGGCCGCGGTGACCATCCACCCCTCCGCGGTGCTGCGCGCCGGCGACGAGCGCGAGGAGGCCTTCGACTCCCTGGTCGCCGACCTGAAGGTGGTGGCGCACGCGCTTGACGAACCGCACCCGGACGGGTGACGCCGAGGCCCGGTGGTCGTGACGGAGATGCCGGGAACCTCGCGGGTGACGTGAGGAAGGAGTCGTGAAGTCCACGACTCCTCCACGTGGGACCGCAGGTCCCCACGAAGGCGCACGTCTTTCCTGCGATCGCGACATCTCCGTGACGCCCGGGCCCGCCGTCCCCGGCCGCACCGGCCCGAGCCCTTTCCCGCCGCAACGCCCCCCGACCCTTCCCGTCCCACGCCGGCTTCCTCACCTCGGCGCCCCGGCGTTCGCAGTTACCTCCGCATAGCGCAGCTAACTGCGAACGCCACCGGGGGCCGCGGGGGCGGGGCGGGGGTGCGGTCGGCGACCCACGCCGGGGGGCGTGGAATCAACCATCTAGCGCTTCCGCAGCCGCCGGGGCTCGAAGTCGCCGCTGCGGAGCAGCTCCCATCCCTCGACCGAGACGGCGAGGAAGCGGCGCCCGGCCGGGTCGCGGCGTTCGAGCACCAGCCCGCGACGGGCGCTGCGGCCGATCGCGCGGCGCATCTCGCGCTCGCCCTGGCCGCGGAAGTGCGCGACCAGCTGGTGACGCGGCACGAAGCCGTCGTCGCCGAGGGCGACGATCGCCCGCAGGATCTCCTCGTCGGACGGGATCATCGGCCGAGGCTAGCCACCGCGTCCGATCGGTCGGCCGAGGTTCCGTCTGACGGCGGCGCGACCATCGGTCGATGTTCCAGATCGAGTTGATCTGCTCGGATCCCGGCTGCGCCGCGGAGCTGACCCTCTGGGTCGACGAGCTCGGCGAGGTCGAGGCGGTGGCCTGCGAGTGCGGTCACGGTCTGGTCACGCTGCGGATCGAGGGCTTCGAGCCCGTCTTCGCCGCCGTTTAGGCCGCTCTCGCGCTCGGGTACATGGCGCCGGTGAGCGACCGCCGACGGCGAGCCTGATGGCAGGCGCATCGGCCCCGCGGCGCGGGCGGCTGCGGCGTGCCGACTGCTCGGCCGCCGGCATCCACCGCCGCCGGCGCGGCCGCGGCTTCTCCTTCGAGGACGCCGAGGGGACGCCGATCACCGACGAGGAGACGCTGGAGCGGATCCGCGACCTGGCGATCCCGCCCGCCTGGAAGGACGTCTGGATCTGCCCCGACCCGCTCGGCCACATCCAGGCGACCGGCTACGACGAAGCGGGCCGCAAGCAGTACCGCTACCACGACCGCTGGGACCTCCGCCGCGCCACCCGCAAGTACGCGGCGATGCGCGAGTTCGCGGCGGCGCTGCCGGAGCTGCGCCGCGCCGTGCGCCGTGACATCGAGCTCGAGGGGATGCCGCGCGAGCGTGCCCTGGCCACCGCGGTCCGCCTGCTCGACCTCGGCTTCTTCCGGATCGGCGGCGAGGAATATGCGGAGACCAACGAGAGCTACGGCCTGGCGACGATCCGCCGCGAGCACGTCCACCGCGAGGGCGAGGAGATCGTCTTCGACTTCCCGGCGAAGAGCAACCGGCGACGCATCCAGGCGATCGGTGACGCGGCGGCGATCACCGCGCTCGAAGCGATGCGCCGGCGACGTGGCGGCCCCGACGACCTGCTCGCCTGGCGCGAGGGGCGGCGCTGGCGGGACGTCCGCTCCGGCGACGTCAACGACTACATCCAGGCGGCGATCGGCCCGCGGTTCTCGGCCAAGGACTTCCGCACCTGGAGCGGCACGGTGCTTGCCGCCGCGGCGCTGGCCGGGGAGGAGAAGCCGACCTCGGGCGCGGCCGCGAAGCGGACGATCGCCCGCGCCGTGGAGACCGTCGCCACGGCGCTCGGCAACACCCCCGCCGTCTGCCGCCGCTCCTACATCGACCCGCGGGTCTTCGACCGCTATCGGGACGGCGAGACGATCGACGTCGGTCGCCGCGCCGCCACCGCGGGGCGGATGTCGGAACGGACCCGGCAGAAGATCGAGCGCGAGGTGCTCGCCCTGATCGGGTGAGTCGGGCGCCGGAACGGGTACCGAAGGGCGAAGCAGAGAAGCCACGAAGGAAAGGAGCCGCATCCCGATGGCAGACGATCTGAACGGCAAGAAGATCGCCTTCCTCACTGCCAACGAGGGGGTCGAGGAAGTCGAGTTGACCGAGCCGCGCAAGGCGGTCGAGGCGGCGGGAGCGGAGACCGAGCTGCTCGCCCCCGAGGCGGGCGAGGTGCAGGCCTTCAACCACCTCGACAAGGGCGAGGCCTACGCGGTCGGCCGCGCCGTCGGCGACGCCAAGGCCGAGGAGTTCGACGGCCTCGTCCTGCCCGGCGGGGTCGCCAACCCCGACAACCTGCGCACCCACCCCGAGGCGGTCGCCTTCGTCCGCGAATTCTTCTCCGCGGGCAAGCCGGTCGGGGTGATCTGCCACGGGCCCTGGACGCTGATCGAGGCCGACGTGGTCAAGGGCCGCAGGTTGACGTCCTGGCCCAGCCTGCAGACCGACCTGCGCAACGCCGGCGCCGACTGGGTCGACGAGGAAGTCGTCGTCGACCAGGGCCTGGTGACGAGCCGCAAACCGGACGATCTCGAAGCCTTCAACGCGAAGATCGTCGAGGAGTTCGAGGAGGGGAAGCATGCCGCCCAGAGGAGTTAAGAAAGGCAGCAAACGAGGCCGGCAGTACGAGCACATCAAAAAGAGCGAGGAAGACGAGGGGCGCTCGACCAAACGTGCCGAAGAGATCGCGGCGCGGGCCGTCAACAAGGAAAAAGCGCGCTCCGGCGAATCGAGGTCCTCCTCGCGAAGCTCGAAACGCGGGGCCTCGGCGAGCAGCCGCGGCGGCAAGCGCTCCGGCCACGGCCCCGGCGGCCGCACCCGCGAACAGCTCTACAACGACGCCAAGAAGCTCGGCATCGAAGGCCGCTCGAAGATGAGCAAGGACGAGCTGCAGAAGGCCGTGGCGGGGGCGAGCTGACGCCCCCGCCGCCTCCCTCAGTCGCCGGGGGGCGGGGGCCCCGGTCCGCGCCGCCGCCGCGGCCGCCCCGCGGGCGCCGCCT
>DASZZB010000101.1:0-5424 GCA_035545115.1 Solirubrobacterales bacterium
CCCTACGGACCCCTCACGTCCCGGGCGTCCGCTCCGCCCTCGGCCCCCCGCGACGCCTACACAGACCCCCGCGACGCACCTCGGACATCCGGGGCGCACCGCGACCGCCCCGCACCAGACATCCCCTACCGCGGGGACCCACCGCTTAGGCGCGGGCGACCGGGCGGATCTCCTTCGGCAGCATGAAGCGGACGTCCTCGTGGACGGTCCGCAGCTCGCCGACCTCGTCGGCGCCGCGCTCGCGGAAGAAGGAGACGAGGCGCACGACCAGCTCCTCGGGGGCGCGGGCGCCGGAGGTGATGCCGACCGTGTCGACGCCCTCCAGCCAGGCCTCCTCGACCTGGGTGTGGTTGTCGATCAGGTGGGAGGCGGCGCCGTGTTCGCGCGCCACCTCGACCAGGCGGTTCGAGTTGGAGGAGTTGGTCGAGCCGATCACCAGCACCAGGTCGCACTCGCGCGCCAGCTGCTTGACCGCGATCTGGCGGTTGGTCGTCGCGTAACAGATGTCGTCGGACTTGCTGGAGACGATCGCCGGGAACTTGGCGCGCAGGGCGGCGATCACCTCGGCGGTCTCGTCGACCGAGAGCGTCGTCTGGGTGATGAAGGCGACCTTGTCGGGGTCGGGCACCTCGAGCGCCTCGACCTCGGCGACGGTTTCGATCAGGACGATCGAGTCGGGCGCCTCGCCCCGCGTCCCTTCCACCTCCTCGTGGCCCTCGTGGCCGATCATCACGATCGTGTAGCCGGCGGCGGCGAAGCGGCGGGCCGAGACGTGGACCTTGGTGACCAGCGGGCAGGTCGCGTCGATCGTGCGCAGGTTGCGGGTGGCGGCGTTCTCGTGGACCGCCGGGGAGACGCCGTGGGCGGAGAAGACGACGATCGCGCCCTCCGGCACCTCGGTCTCCTGGTCGACGAAGATCGCGCCGCGCTGGGAGAGCTCCTCGACCACATGTTTGTTGTGGACGATCTCCTTGCGCACGTAGACGGGCGCGCCGTGGACCTCGAGCGCGCGCTCGACCGTCTGCACGGCGCGGTCGACGCCGGCGCAGTAGCCGCGTGGGGCGGCGAGCAGAACCTTCCGCGGACCCGCGGTGGCGGTGCTTGGCATGTCTTCAGGGTACCGGTGGGGAGCTTGCGGCCCCCTCGCCGGGTTTGGCCGGGGAGCGCATCGGGGATAGCCTGGGCGGCGATGACCACGCAGGGACGTCACCTCGACCGACTGACGGCCGTCGATGCCTCGTTCCTGACCAACGAGAGCGCCTCGAGCCACATGCACGTCGGCGCGATCCTCGTCTTCGAGGGACCGCCGCCGCGCTACGTCGACCTGGTCGAGCACGTGCGCGGTCGCCTGCGCCTGGTGCCGCGCTTCCGCCAGAAGCTGGTGGTGCCGCCGCTGGAGGCCGGCCGGCCGCTCTGGGCCGACGACGTCAATTTCAACCTCAGCTACCACATCCGCCACACCGCGCTGCCCGAGCCGGGCGGCGAAGCGCAGCTGAAACGGCTGGCGGGGCGCGTCTTCTCGCAGCAGCTCGACCGCTCGAAGCCGCTCTGGGAGCTGTGGCTCGTGCAAGGGCTGGAGCGCGACCGCTTCGCCATCCTGACCAAGACCCACCACGCGATGGTCGACGGCATCTCCGGCGTCGACATCGGCACGGTGCTGTTCGACCTCGAGCCGGTGCCGGAGCCAGCTCCGGTCGAAGACGAGTGGATCCCGCAGCGTCCGCCGGGGACGGCGGAGCTGGTCGGGCGCGGGATCGGCGACGCGATCGAGCTGCCGATCAAGGCCGCCGAGCGGGCGGTTGCGGCGATCCGCCATCCGGAGACCACGGCGCGCCGGGCGGTCGAGGCGCTCGAGGCGCTGAGCGAGGTCCTCGGCCAGTTCGCCGACCCGGCCCCGGACGTGCCGCTGAACCACGAGATCGGGCCGCACCGCCGCTACGTCTGGGCGCGCTCGGAGCTGGCCACCTTCAAGCGGATCAAGGACACCTTCGGCGGCACCGTCAACGACGTCGTGCTGGCGGTCGTCACCGGCTCGATCCGCGACTGGCTGCACGCGCGGGGGGTGCGCACCGAGGGGCTCGAGCTGCGGGCGCTGGTGCCGGTCTCGATCCGCGCCGAGGACGAGCACGGCAACCTCGGCAACCGGATCACGCTGATGCGCGGCCCCCTCCCCGTCTACATCGAGGACCCGGTGCGGCGCCTCGCCGCGATCAGCGAGGAGATGGCCGGGCTGAAGGAATCGAAACAGGCGCTCGGGGCGGAAATGATCTCCCGCTTCAACGACTTCGCGCCGCCGACCCTGCTCGCCCAGGCCTCGCGCCTGCAGTTCAGCACCCGCCTCTTCAACCTGCTGGTCACCAACGTGCCGGGCCCGCAGCTGCCCTTGTACGTGCTGGGACGCGAACTCGAAGAGGTCTTCCCGGTCGCATTCCTGCCCCAGAACCACGCGCTCGCGGTGGCGATCATGAGCTACAACGGCAAGGTCGGCTTCGGCCTGCTCGCCGACTACGACTCGATGGAGGACGTCGAACTACTCGCCGCCGGGATCAACGACTCGCTGGCCGAGCTCGAGCAGGCCGCCGGCGAGTCCGCCGCCGCCGCATAGGGCGGACGGCGCTCGACCGGGCACACCGCCCGGCTACCCTCTGTCGATGGGCCTGCTGCTCGTCCTGCTCTTCATCGTCGTCCCGATCGCCGAGCTCTACGTGATCATCCAGGTGGGTGAGTGGATCGGCGTGGTGCCGACGCTGCTCCTCCTCCTGCTCGACGCGATCGTCGGCTCCTGGCTGCTCAAACACGAGGGGCGGAGCGCCTGGCGCCGCTTCAACCAGGCGCTGGCGGAGCGGCGGATCCCCGCCAGGGAGGTGGCCGACGGCTTCCTGGTGGTCCTCGGCGGCGCCCTCCTGATCGCCCCCGGCTTCATCACCGACATCTTCGGCCTGCTCTTCCTGATCCCGCCGACCCGCGCCGTCGCCCGTCGCATCCTCCACCGCTGGACGATCGGCCGGGTGGCGATCGTCGGCGTCCCGGTCGGGGCGGCGATGGGCGGCTTCGGCCGCGGGCAGGGGCGCGGCGCGGGCGAACGTCCCGGTGCGAAGCGCTCCTACGACTACGACGTCGAGGCCGAGGAGGTCGACGACGACGCCGACCGCCACCTGCCGCCGGCGTCGGACTGAATCAGAAGCCGAGGGCGAACTTGGCGTCCTCGGACATCATTTCCGGGGACCAGGCGGGGTCGAAGACCATCTTCGGGTGAACGGCGGTGACGCCGGGCAGGTCGCCGACGAACTCCTTCATCTGCGCCGAGACCTGGGGCCCGATCGGGCAGGCGGGGGTGGTCAGGGTGAAGGTGACGTAGACGTCCTCGTCCTCGATCGCGACGTCGTAGACGAGGCCGAGCGAGACGAAGTCGAGGCCGAGCTCGGGGTCGATGACCTCCTCGAGCGCCTCGTAGACGTCTTCCTCGGTGACGACTTCCGGATGGGTGGTCGGCTGCTGCTCTTGGTCTGCCATGACCAGATGGTATCCAGGTCAGCCGGCCGGCCCGGGCCGCCGCGGCTCCGCCGGGGTCCCCTCCCCCGGCGCCTCCAGGCGGAGCTGCCAATAGCCGACGTCGTACCAGGCGCCCGCCTTCCAGCCGATGTCGCGCAGGGCGCCGACCGGCTCGAATCCCATGCTCTCGTGCAGGCCGATGCTGGCCGGGTTCGGCAGGGTGATGCCGGCGACCGCGATTCGGAACCCCTGGGCGCGGAGGCGCTCGAAGAGCTCGGTGTAGAGGGCGCGGCCGATCCCCTCGCCCTGGTGGCGCGAGTCGACGTAGACCGAGGACTCGACCGCCCAGCGGTAGGCGGCGCGCTCCGCCCAGGGGCAGGCGTAGGCGTAGCCGACCACCTCGCCTTCGAGCTCGGCGACCAGGAACTGGTGCGTCGCCGCATAGCGGGCGATCCGCCGGGCGAGCTCGGCGGCGTCGGGCGGCACCAGCTCGAAGGAGATCGGGGTCGATTCGACGCTCGGCGCGTAGATCGCGGCGCAGGAGGCGGCGTCGCGCTCAGGATCGGCGGGGCGGATCGTCATCGACAAGTCGCTCACAATAGGCTGCCGCCGATGAGCAGGGATCCGCGCAAGGTGGTGCGCCGCTCGATCGGCATCGTCTTCGCCGACGGCGGCCTGCTGACCCTGAGCGGCTCGGTCCCGGCCGACAGCGGCGAGCACGGCGAGGAGCCGCTGCTGGCGGTCCTCTGCGACCCCGACGCGGCGCCGCTCGCCTTCGAGGAGGCCCTGCTCTCGACCGAATACGGCGAGGACGGGGTGCAGCGGCGGGCGACGCTGGAGCTGTGGCTCGACGCCGAGGACGGCCGGCCGCTGCGCGGCGCCGGCACCTTGATCAGCTCGATCGCCGCAGTGGCGGACGGCCTCGAGACGCGGATCGCCTTCTTCCGCTGGTCGCTCGAGGGGCGCGAGGGCCTCGGCCACTACGAGATCGCGCGGACCCATGGCTGAGCCGGACGCCGCCCGGCCGAAGGGAGGGATCGAGGCGGTCGTCTCCGACTTCGGCGGGGTGCTGACCACGCCGCTGATGGGCTCCTTCCTGGCCCTGCAGGACGCCCACGGCGTCAGCGTCGAGGACTTCGGGGAGGCGATGCGCGCCGCCGCCGCGGCGGGCGACGGCGAGATCCCGCTCTACAAGCTCGAGCGCGGCGAGATCACCGAAGCCGAGTTCCTCGAGCTGCTGCGCGAGGGGCTTGAGCCGCGGCTCGGCCACCGGCCCGAGTTGCACCGCTTCCGCCAGGTCTTCTTCGAGGCGCTCGACCCGAACGAGCCGATGATCGAGCTGATGCACGAGTGCAGGCGGTCCGGCCGACGGATGGCGATGCTGACCAACAACGTGCAGGAGTGGGAGCCGCTCTGGCGGACGATGCTGCCCGTCGACGAGATCTTCGAGACGGTCGTCGACTCCGGCTACGTCGGCTACCGCAAGCCGGAACGGCAGATCTACGAGATCACCCTGGAGCGCCTCGGCCTGCCGGCGAGCGCCTGCCTCTTCGTCGACGACCTCGAGGTCAACTGCGAGGCGGCGCGCGAGCTCGGCTTCACGACCGTGCACTACCGCGAGGCCGAGCAGGCGGTCGCCGAGGTCCGCGCCGCCCTCGCGGCCTGAACGATCGCGATTCCGGAGCTGGCCACCGCCGAGATGGCCGGGTCTCGGAGATGGCGGGGGTCCGAGGGGCGGCCGGAGTTCGAGGGGCCGGCCGGGGGTGCAGTCGTCGTTCGTTCGGCCGTGCGGGCCGAAGGACGACCGCACCCGCACGGGTACGCCGAGGGCCGGTGGTCGTGACGGAGATGCCTGGAACCTCGCGGGTGACGTGAGGGAGAGGTCACGGATGTCACGCTTCCTCCACCGTCACGAAGACGCAACCGACTTTG
>DASZZB010000102.1:0-1651 GCA_035545115.1 Solirubrobacterales bacterium
GAGATCTCACTGCTCGAGCGGGCCGGTCGCGAACCGCGCTTCGCGACCCTGCTGAAGCTGGCGGGCGCCCTGGCGACGACGCCCGACGCGCTCTGCGAGGGGACCGGCTGGGACCACCGGCGGCGTCGCTTCACGGTCGAGAAGCCGGGCGGCTGAGGATGCTCTCGTCACGGGCCCCCACCCGTGACGAGAAGAGAAGATGAGGCGGGGCGGCACCGACTGCGCATCGGTGCTCTTCGAAGGGGCCGGCCGTGACGAGCGCGGCCCCGCTCAGCACCAGGTCCTCCTTTGCCACCCCAAGGCGGTTCCCATCTGAGTGAACCCCGCCTCACTGTCGGTTGATCCGCCGACAGCGGCATTCATACCAGACCGGCTTATATCAATCAAGTGGGGCTGAACATAAGGATCGCCCTGCGTCACGACTCAGGAGGCGGCTCCGGCCGGGGCGTCGGCGGCGACCGGGATCTCGGCGGCATCGGGCCAGGCCCCCGGCAGATCCGCGGAGGCGAAACGGCCGGAGTCGATCAGGATCGCCTCGGCGGTATGCGGGGCGAACGGCTGCAGCGCTCGGGCGAGGATCAGGATCGCGGCGACCAGCGCCTCCGCGTCGGCCCGGTCGAGCTGACCGCGCTTCTTCAGCTGCTTCTCGAACTGCTGGATCCGCTCGAAGAGCCGGGTCAGGTTGCGGACCGACTGGTGCATCTGCAGCTCGGCGGTGTCGGCGGCGATCCGCTCGAGGCCGTTCTCGCACCACTTGCGCAGGCGCTCGCGGTTGGCCTCGGTCTCGGCAGCCTTCTCCGGATCGTGCCTGGCGTTGTCGAGCTCGACGAAGCGATCGTGGGCGTAGGTCCAGAACCCGCGCAGGAATTTGGCGGCGAAGCGGATCGCGGCATCGGACCAGTTGAGCGTCTTCGCCGGCCCGGCCGCCCAGAGCACCGCGACCCGCACGGTGTCGGCGCCGAACTGCTCGACCAGCGCGTCGGGGTCGACGACGTTGCCGAGGTGCTTGCTCATCTTGCGCCCGTCGGCGATCACCATCTCGTGGAAGAGGCAGCCCTCGAACGGCTCCCCCGCCTCCATGTAGGCGAACTCGCCGTGATCGCGCAGCGCCTTGGTCACGATCCGCTGGTCGAAGACGAAGCCGCCGGAGTCGCCACCGGCGACGAGCCGCTCGGCGGGCAGCCACCTGCGCGACTCGGGATGGGTGAACATCTGGATGGCGCGATCCTCCGGCGGCAGCGTCGCCGGGACCCAGAGGAAGAGCGCGTCGAAATGGCAGTCGAGCGTGTCGGTCTCGCGCTTCGCCGCTGCCCCGCAGCGCGGACAGTCGACGTCGACGAAGTCGGGGCGCTCGGCCAGCGGGTTCCCTTCGCCGGTCGGCTTGATGTCGCGCGGCAAGACGACCGGCAGATCGGCCTCGGCGACCGGCACCGGCCCGCAGTCGGGACAGTGGACGATCGGGATCGGCGTCCCCCAGGAGCGCTGGCGGGAGATCGAGAAGTCGTTGGCCCGATACCGCTTCGCCTCCCGCGCCCCGTCCACCGGCGCACTCCACGCCGCCGCCCCCCCCTCCTCATGTTGATGGGCCGAAAAGTCCTCTATATCAGGACTTTTCGGCCCATCAACATCGGGCCACGGGCAGGTAGCGGAG
>DASZZB010000103.1:0-1906 GCA_035545115.1 Solirubrobacterales bacterium
GATGGTGACCGGTTCGGACCTGCAGCAGCTGGCCAGCCGGATCGAGGCGTGCCGGGCCTGCCCCCGGCTGGTCGCCTGGCGGGAGCAGGTGGCGGCGGAGCGTCGGGCCTCGTTCCGGCACGAGGAGTACTGGGGCCGCCCGGTGGCCGGCTTCGGCGATCCGGCTGCGTCGATAGCCGTGGTTGGGCTGGCCCCGGCCGCCCACGGCGCCAACCGGACCGGCCGGATGTTCACCGGCGACCGCTCCGGCGACTGGCTCTACGCGGCCCTGCACCGCGCCGGGCTCGCCAACCGGCCGACCTCGGTACGCCGCGACGACGGCCTGCGACTGCGCGACACCTACATCACCGCCGTCGTCCGCTGCGCGCCACCCGCCAACAAGCCGACCCCGGGCGAGCGCGACAACTGCCTCCCTTACCTGGAGCGCGAGCTGGAGCTGCTCGACCGCGCCCGCGTCGTCGTCGCCCTCGGCGCGTTCGGCTGGGACGGCTTCCTGCGCGCGGCGCGGACGATCGGCGTCCCCACCCCGCGCCCGAAGCCCCGCTTCGGCCACGGCGCCGAGGCCGAGCTCGGCCGCTGGACGCTGCTCGGCTGCTTCCACCCGAGCCAGCAGAACACCTTCACCGGCAAGCTCACCGAGCCGATGACCGACGCCGTCCTCACCCGCGCCAAGGAGCTCGCCGAGCTTCCACGCCGTCATCCCGCTTCGTAGTTTTCAAAGAATCGACTCCAATGTAGGAACGGTTTCCACCTTTGTGAGACTCTCCTGCAAGGTGATGCGGCGACCGCGGATCAAACGGACGACCGAGTCTTTTCGTTCTCCGGCGGGGGACATCTACCTGCGGCGGCCGAGCGCCGGCCGGGACGTGAGGATCGAGCAGCCCGACGAGCAGGAAGAGCGGCTGCTGGCGGCGCTCGACGGCGAGCGCACCCTGGCCGATCTGCACGCCGAGTTCGGCCCCGAGGCGGTCGACGACGCGATCTCCCAGATGCAGGAGCTCGACCTGCTCGAGGACGCCGCCGACGACGACCTGATCGAGCCGACCGAGCGGTCCCGCTTCGACCGCCAGCTGCGTTACTTCTCCGACATCGGCGACGGCGAGCTTGTCCCGTCGGAGTGCCAGCGACGGCTGCGCGAGGCGAAGGTGGCGGTGCTCGGCGTCGGCGGGCTCGGCGGCTGGGCGGCGATGGCGCTGGCCACCTGCGGGATCGGCGAGATGTGGCTGATCGACGGCGACCGGGTCGAGATCTCCAACCTCAACCGGCAGATCCTCTACACCGTGGCCGACCTCGGCCTGCTCAAGGTCGAGGTGGCGGCGGCGCGGCTGCGCGCCTTCAACCCGGCGGCGCGGATCACCGCCACGGCGCGCCGGCTCGCCGGCGCGGTCGAGATCGCCGACTTCATCGACGGCGCCGACATCGTCATCGACGCGATCGACTGGCCCGCCTTCGACGTCGAGGTCTGGTGCAACCAGGCCTGCTTCGAGGCCGGCATCCCCTACATCACGATGAGCCACTTCCCGCCGATCGCCCGGGTCGGGCCGCTCTACGTCCCCGGGGTGACCGGCTGCTACGCCTGCCAGCGGATCGCCTGGCGGCGCGAGTACCCGCTGATGGACGCGGCGATCGACGCCCAGCGCGCCAAGCCGAGCCCGTCGGCGAACATCGGCCCCGCCTGCGGGCTGATCGGCGGCCAGATCGGGATGGAGATCCTGCACCTGCTGACCGGGCTGGCGACGCCCGCCACCCAGGGCGTCGAACACATCTACGACCTGCGGACGATGGAGGTCGAGCGCAAAGCGGTCGTGGTGGAGCCCGACTGCCCGATCTGCGGGCATCTTCCCCACGCACCGCGGCCGGCGGTGAAGGAGACGGCCGACGGGTAGTTTCGGCGGGGTGAAGCGCT
>DASZZB010000104.1:0-4568 GCA_035545115.1 Solirubrobacterales bacterium
CGAGGAGGTCGTAGGCCGCGTAGCGGTCCTGCCCCGCGTAGAGCACCGGCTTCCCGTGCACGATCGGCAGGAACGCCTTCAGCTGCCCGCCGTGCCCGGGTGGGCCGACGGGCGCGTCGCGGAGCGCCAGGAACGTCGACCACACCGCCCCCGCCACGAACACCAGGCAAAGCGCCGACCAAGCCACCCGCGACAGCGCCGTCGACGGGCCGAAAACCGGACTATCTGACGGGTTTTCGTCCCGTCGACCTCGTGCCGCGGCGAACTCGGTGACCAGGGGGCGGGCGATGACGAGCATCGTCAGCGGGGCGATGATCATCAGCGCCTTGGCCTGGGAGTAGTCGCCGGTGAAGGGGAGCGAGGCGAGGTAGAGGAGGGCGCCCGCGCCGAGCGCCAGTGGCACCGTCGCTTCCCGCCGCTGCATCCACCAGGCGACCGCGACGAGCAGTGCCAGCACCGCGATCGCGCCCATCAGGCCTGGGAGCGGCGCGCCGCCGACGCCGTCGAGCCTGTAGTTGGCCGCGGGCCAGATCCCCAGCGTCTCGACCGGCGAGACCGGCCCGTAGGTGTTGCTCCCGGCCACTTGGTTGAAGCTCGAGCCGAAGCCGAACGGCCCGGCGACGGTCAGGGCGATCCCGAGGGCGACGAGGACGAGGAGCCCGAGCAGGACCCAGGGCCGCAGCAGGATCCGCAGCACGCGCGCCGGCCGCAGCGCCCGCCAGGTCGCCGGCTGCGCCGCCGCCCAGACGACGACGATCGCGATCGGCCAGGCGATCCCGGCGAACGAGTAACAGAAGAAGACGCCGCCGGCGAGCGCCGCCCAGGGCAGCGCCCAGCCGACCCGCGGCCAGAGCCCGTGCGGCGGCGCGTCGGGGCGCATCAGCCAGATCGCCACGGCGAGGACGAAGAGCGCCTCGGCGGTCTCCTTGAAGGCGGCCTGGGCGAAGTAGGAGGCGGCCATGTAGGTGACCGCGACCAGGGTGGCGCCGACCACCCGCCGCCAGGCGGCGATCTCGCGCAGCGCCCCCAGCGCGGTGAGCCCGGTGAGGATGCCGATCGCGAAGATCTCGCCGGTGAATCCCTGCCCGAGGCTCAGCCCCGGGAAGGCGGCGACGGCGACCGCGAGCCCGTGCGGGCCGAGCGGGTAGCCGGGGTCGGGGGCGGGGCCGACGCCGCTGCGCAGCCACTCGGCCCAGGCGAGGTGCAGCCCGAGGTCGTTGTTGAAGCCGACCCCGAGCAGGCCCCAGCGGCCGGTCACCGCGAAGGGAAAGGAGAGGACGAGGGCGATGACGATCGCCGTCGCCAGGCCGACCCCGAGCGCCCCCGGCGCCGAGTACCGGCGCCGCCAGGCGACCGCCGCGGCGACGAGGATCAGGGCGACGATGCCGAGCGTCGCGCTCGTCCCGTGCCCGGGCGCCCGCGCCAGGATCCCGGAGACGGTGAGGATCGCGGCGAAGCCGACGGCGGGCTCGAGCCAACTCCAGCCGCGGCGCCCGGCGAGCGAGAAGATCGCCCGGCCGATCAGGAGCGAGGCGAGGCAGATCAAGGCCGCCGAGGCATAAGTCCCGATCATCAGCAGGCAAACCTATGGGAGCGGGACGCGGGATGCTCTGCGCGAGCCGCCGCCCGTCCCGGGCGCTCAGTACTTCTCGGCGGCGGCCTCGAGCGTCGCCCGCAGCCCGTCCCCGCGCAGCGGCCGGTCGTGGCCCGCTCCGACCACCAGCGGTTCGAGCTCCGCCAGCCGGCGCAGGCTGCGCTTCGCCTCCTGGTGGTCCCACGCGAAGGCTGGATGGGGGACGCTCGCCTCGCCCTCGGGCAGCGGTTTCAGCCGGGCCGAGTCGACCAGGTAGACGACGTCGGAGACCAGCGCCACGCGGTCGCTCTCGCGCCAGAGGCCGATCAGCCCCGGCGCGTGGCCGGGGAAGTGGAGGACCTCGAAGCCCGCCACCTCCTCACCCTCCGACACCGTGCCGGCGATCTTCACCGCGCCGCCGTCCCAGCGCTTCAGCAGGGTCGGGTAGATCCAGCGGACCGGCGCCACCTCGAGCAGCGAGAGGTCGAAGTAGGGCGCGACCGCGTCGTTCCCTTCGGCGTCGGCGACTTCGTCGGGATG
Source organism: Solirubrobacterales bacterium (assembly GCA_035545115.1). Classification (GTDB taxonomy): domain Bacteria; phylum Actinomycetota; class Thermoleophilia; order Solirubrobacterales; family 70-9; genus VAYN01. Next base: position 2,114 of record DASZZB010000104.1, read on the forward strand.
GCAGAAGACCGGCGCGTCGAGATAGGGCGCGGTGCCGCGGTGGTCGGCATGGGCGTGCCCGAGGACGACCCGCTTCAGGCCACCCAGCTCTTGGGCGGTCCGCGCCGCCCGCTTGCGCATCGACTTCGTCCCGGCGTCGAACTGGACCACCCCGTCGCCGTCCTCGACGAAGTAGATGTTCATCGCGCCGCGAAGATCGCCGCGCAGCAGCCAGACCCCGTCGGCAACCCGTTCCAACGCCATGGGCTTACCCTAGATGGTCACCCCCCGCGTCATGTTGATGGGCCGAAAAGTCCTCTTTATCAGGACTTTTCGGCCCATCAACCGGGCTGCTTCGTGGCGCGGTCGTCGATCTCCATGAGCAGCGCCTGGGTGCGCGCTTCGCGCTCCTGGCGGCGGTCGAGCAGCGGGTTGACGATGCCGCGCAGGGCGGAGACGTAGCGCCACCACTTCGGCGCGAAGACGCGCGGGGCGCGCTCTTCGATCCCGCGGACGAACGCCGCCGCCGCCTCGTCGGGCTGGATCCGCTTCATCAGGAAGGCGGGGATCCCCTCGTTCAGCTTCTGGGCGTCGGGCTGGGAGAGGGCGTCCTGGACCATCGTCGTGTCGACCCAGCCGAAGTAGGCGACGGTGGCGGAGGCGCCGTGCGGGGCGAGCTCCACCCGCAGCGCCCGGCCGAGCGACTCGACCCCCGGCTTGGCGACCGCGTAAGGACTGTTGCCCATGCCGTTGGCGAAGGCGTAGACGGAGGAGACGAGGCCGACCTGGCCGCGCCGCTCGACGATCTGCGGCAGCGCCGCCCGCACCGTGCGGAAGACGCCGAGCAGGTCGACCTCCAGCACCCGTTCCCATTCCTCGCCCGACATCGAGTAGACGGTGCTCATCTGCTTCTGGGCGATACCGGCGTTGGCGACGACGCAGTCGAGGCCGCCGAACCTCTCCACCACCTCGGCGACCGCGGCCATCATCGCGCCCTGGTCGGTGACGTCGGCGCCGATCCCGATCGCCCGTGCGCCGATCCGCTCGGCCGCCTCGCGCGCCTGCGCGGGGTCGAGGTCGAGGACCGCGACCGAGGCGCCGCGCATCTGCATCTGGCGGGCGGTCTCGAAGCCGATCCCACGCGCCGCGCCGGTCACCAGCGCCACCTTGCCGTTCAGATCGAATGCGGGCATCGGTGCACCCTATTGACTCATCGATCCGATTGCAGGGCCGGGTACCAGCGAGTACCGGGGCGCATCGCCCACGCCCGGCGCGCCCCCGCTCCTACAATCCGCCGCCATGCCCGGATTCGCGCCCGTCGACCCGAAGCAGTCCTTCCCCGAGCTCGAGGAGCGGGTGCTGGCGCGCTGGCGCGAGCAGGATCTCTTCGCCCGCACCCTCGCCGCCCGCGCCGAGGCGCCGATCTGGTCCTTCTACGAGGGCCCGCCGACGGCCAACGGCCGGCCCGGCTCCCACCACGTCCTCGCCCGCGTCTTCAAGGACATCTACCCGCGCTACCGCACGATGCGCGGCTACCGGGTGCCGCGCAAGGCGGGCTGGGACTGCCACGGGCTGCCGGTCGAGCTGGAGGTCGAAAGACAGCTCGGCATCTCCTCCAAGCAGGAGATCGAGGAGCTCGGGATCGCCGAGTTCAACCGGCGCTGCCGCGAGTCGGTCTTCGAGTACGTCGAGGAGTGGAACCGGCTGACCGAGCGGATCGGCTTCTGGGTCGACCTCGACGACCCCTACGTGACGCTCGAGGACCGCTACATCGAGTCGGTCTGGTGGTCGTTGCGCCGGCTCTGGGACAAGGGCAGCCTCTACGAGGGCCACAAGGTGGTGCCCTATTGCCCGCGCTGCGGCACGGCGCTCTCCTCGCACGAGGTCGCACAGGGCTACGAGGACGTCAAGGATCCGTCGATCTACGTGCGCTTCCCGCTGCTCGGGGAGAGCGGGGAGGAGGCGGGCGAGTCGCTGCTGGTCTGGACGACCACCCCGTGGACGCTCCCCGGCAACGTCGGCGTCGCCGCCAACCCGGCGGTCGACTACGTGCGGGCGCGGCGCGGCGGCGAGGTGCTGATCGTCGCCGCGACGTTGGCCGAGCGGGTGCTCGGCGAGGACGCCGAGGTGCTCGACCGCCTCGCGGGCTCCGAGCTGGTCGGCCGTCGCTACCGCGGCCCGGTCTTCGAGCTCGCCGACGGCGGGCCGCAGGGCGCCGTCACCGCTCCCTTCCTCGTCGTCGCGGGCGATTTCGTCACCACCGAGGACGGCACCGGCCTCGTCCACATCGCCCCCGCCTTCGGCGAGGACGACTACGGTGCCGCCGCCGCGGCGGGCCTCTTCGACCCGACCGCGCGCACCACCCTCTACAACCCGGTCACGCCGGAAGGCACCTTCGACGACCGAGTCGTCGGCTTCGCCGGCGAGTTCGTGAAGGGGAGTGAGACGACCCGCCGCCTCATCGAGGACCTCGACG
>DASZZB010000105.1:0-5569 GCA_035545115.1 Solirubrobacterales bacterium
CGCCTGCGCGGCTACGCGGCGGAGCGGGGGCGGCGCGGCCTGGTCGTCTTCGCGATCGACACCGAGCTGCTCGGCCACTGGTGGTCGGAGGGGCCGCTCTGGCTGGCCGCGGTGCTGGCCGGCGCCGCGGCGGCGGGGGTACGGTTGGTCACCGTCCCACGGGCGCTCGAAGACCACGAGCCCGAGCGCCGGCCGCTGCGCCGCGCCAGCTGGGGCGAGGGCAAGGACTTCTCGACCTGGGACTCGCCGCCGGTCGCCGACCTCGCCTGGGCGACGCGGCGGCTGGAGCTGCGGCTGCTGCGCGAGGTCCGCGCCGGGCTGCGCGGCGGGCAGGCGGAGCGGGCCGCCCGCGAGCTGCTCGCCGCCCAGGCCAGCGACTGGGCCTTCCTCGATCGCCGCGGCCAGGCGGGCGATTACGCCTGGCAGCGCGCCACCGATCACTCGCGGGCGCTCTACGAAGCCATAGGATGCGATCGTGACATCGATCGGCGTATGCGTTCGCTCGCCCCGGACCTGACTCTGACGCCCCTCCTCGAACCTTGAGCCGCCGCCGCCCTTGACCCGCGTCCTGATCCTCTCCTGGGAGTACCCGCCGCTGATCGAGGGCGGGCTCGCGCGCCACGTGCGCAAGCTCTCCGAGGCGCTCGTCGAGCTGGGGATCGAGGTCCACGTCCTCACCCGCGGCGGCGAGGAGTCGCCCGCCACCGAAAGCGCCGGCGGGGTGGCGATCCACCGCATCCGCGAGCCGACCCGACCGACCGACCTCGGCGAGTTCGTCGCCTGGGTCGAACGGATGAACTCCGACATGCTGGCGGCCGGGGTGGAGCTCGGCGACCGCCTCGAGTTCGACCTCGTGCACGGCCACGACTGGCTGGTCGCCAACGCCTGCGCCCACCTGGCGCGCCGCTTCGACGCGCCGCTGGTGACGACGATCCACGCCACCGAGTACGGCCGCCACCAGGGCTGGGTCGAGGACCACCCGCAGTCCTACATCCACGGGGTCGAGCGCTGGATCACCAACCGCTCGCAGCGGGTGATCGCCTGCTCCGCCTACATGGGCGAACAGATCGCCGACATCTTCGGCGTCGCCGAGGCGCGGATCACGGTGATCCCGAACGGGATCGACCCCGGCGACCTGCCGCAGGCCGACGCCGGCGAGCTGGCCCGGCTGCGCGCCGAGTTCGCCGCGCCGGAGGAGCGCCTCGTCCTGCTGATCGGCAGGCTCGTCTACGAGAAGGGCTTCCAGCTGGCGCTCGAGGCGATGCCGAAGGTGATCGCGGCGGCTCCCGGGACCCGCTTCCTGGTCGCCGGCTCCGGCACCCACGAGGAGGAGCTGAGGCGACAGGCCTCCGAGCTCGGGCTGATGGAGCACGGCACCTTCCTCGGCTGGATCGGCGACGACGTGCTGCACACCCTCTACGGGATCGCCGACCTCACCGTCGTCCCCTCGATCTACGAGCCCTTCGGCCTGGTCGCGCTGGAGGCGATGGCCTCGGGCTGCCCCTGCGTCGTCGCCGACACCGGCGGGCTGCGCGAGGTGGTCCCGCACGACGAAGCGGGGCTGCGCTTCGCCGCCCGTGACCCCGAGGCGCTCGCCGAGGTGGCGATTCGCGTCCTCTCCGATCCCGAGCTCGAGGCGCGCCTGATCGCCGAGGCCAAGGAGCACGTGCTGCGCTTCGACTGGGCCGACGTCGCCGCCCAGACCGCGGCGGTCTACGCCGAGCTGGTCGGCGCCAAGCTCGGCCCGGGGCTCGACTACCCGGGGCTCCGGCGAGCGGGCGTCTCGAAGCCGAAGGACCCGCCGGCGCCCTCGGCCGGCGTCCAGTAGATGCCGTGAAATAGGGCGGCGGGGGAGATCGAGAGCGCGCCCGCCACTCCTCCCGCGTCATCCCGGCGCGCCGCCGCCCACGCCTCAGGTTCGCGCCGATCCGGGCCGGGACGAGTGGAAATTCCACCATGGCCTCGAACATCAAGGACAAGGAGACGGAGGCGCTGGTGGCCGAGATCGCGGCACTGACGGGGGAGACGAACCTGCTGTTCGTCGGCGACGACTTCGCCCAGACGGATCTCGAAGCGGCGTAGGCCTATCGCCGTCGCCGACTCGCTCGAACGCGAGGCCACCGCCCCTACACGGTGCGCTGGTAGGTGCGGAACGCGCGCACGGCGAAGACGCCGCAGAGGCAGAGGAAGGCGACGAGGAGGCCGGTCTTGCCGGCGATCGCGCCCCAGTCCGGGCTCGGCGTGACCGCGCCGCGGCCCGCTTCGACCGCCCAGTTCAGCGGGTTGAACTTGGCGACCGACTGCATCCAGTCGGGCATCAGGCTCTTCTGCATGAAGGTCACCGAGATGAACGAGAGCGGCAGGAGGAGGAACTGGACGGTCGCGATCAGCGTCTCCTCGCGCCGCACCAGCAGCGCCAGGCCGATCGAGAGGCAGCCGAAGGCGGAGCCGAGCAGCACCGAGACGACGATCAGGACGACGACGCCGGGGACGCTGTTGGCGAACGAGGCGCCGACGATCAGCGCCAGGACGACGATGATCACCGACTGGATCGCGGTGGTCAGGGCGCTCGAGGCGAGCCGCCCCGAGATCAGCGAGCCGCGCCGCACCGGGCTGACCAGGAAGCGGTCGATGACGCCGCGGTTGATGTCGTCGATCACCGGCATGCCGGTCCAGCCGGCGCCGAAGAACGCGGTCATCACGACGACGCCGGGGGCGAGGAACTGGATGTAGTTGCTCGAGCCGAAGCCGGGAATGTCGGTGACCGACTTGAACAGCGCCCCGAAGAGCAGCAGCCAGATCACCGGCTGGACGAGCGAGACGGCGATCCACCAGGGCTGGCGCCAGAGCGCCATCAGGTGGCGGACGGTCATGTGCCGGGTGTCGCGCAGGGCCTTCATCGGTGCGCTCCTTTCCGCTGGGCGGGTTGCTCTCGTTCGTCGGCCTCCGCGGCGCCGAAGGTGCGCCCGGCGAAGCGCAGGTAGACGTCGTCGAGGGACGGTCGGGCGACGGTCACCGAGCCGACCTCGAGGTGGGCGCCATCGAGCGCCGCGAGGACGGCCGGGACGGTGCGGGCGCCGTCCTCGGCGCGGGCGTGCAGGGTGCGGTCCTCGCCGTAGATGATCTGATCGAGGCCGTCGACGCGGGCGAGCGCCTCGCGCACCGCCGCCTCCTCGGCGTCGCCGCCGAGCTCGACGTGGATCGCGTCGCCGCGCAGCTCGCGCTTCAGCTCGTCGGGCGAGCCCTCGGCGACGACCCGGCCCTTGTCGACGATCGCCAGCTGGGCCGCCAGCCGGTCGGCCTCCTCGAGGTAGTGGGTGGTGAGGAGGACGGTCAGCCCCGCGCCCGCGAGGCGGCCGATCTCCTCCCACATCTCCGCCCGCACCTCGGGGTCGAGGCCGGTGGTCGGCTCGTCGAGGAACAGCACCCGCGGCTCGTGGACGAGCGCCTGGGCGACGTCGAGGCGACGCCGCATCCCGCCCGAGTACTCGCGCACCAGCCGGTTCCCGGCGTCGGCGAGGCCGAACTGGGCGAGCAGCTCTTCGATGCGCCGCTCGAGGTCCTTGCCGCCCATGCCGAAGACCTGGCCCTGGAGGCGCAGGTTCTCGCGTCCGGTCGCCTCCTGGTCGAGCCCGCCCGCCTGGGAGACGACGCCGATCGACTCGCGCACCCGGGCCGGCTCGCCGAGCACGTCGAAGCCCGCGACCCGCGCCGAGCCGCCGTCGGGGTGGGCGAGGGTGGTGAGGACCTTGACCGTGGTCGACTTGCCCGCCCCGTTGGGACCGAGCAGCCCGAACACCGTCCCGGCCGGCACCGAGAAGGAGAGGCCGTCGAGTGCCTGCACGTCCTCGCCGTAGGACTTCCTCAGCTCGACCGCCTCGATCGCGTTTGCGCCGCTCACCCGGACCTCCTCAAATCGCCGAAATCTCTCGATCCCGAAGTATCGTGGCGGGCGCGGCGACCGCCGCCGAACGGGAGATCCCGCACCTGGACGTCTCGTGGCGGCCCGGGCAGGCTGCACGCCCCAGGTTGATGGGCCGAAAACTTGTCTATATGACAAGTTTTCGGCCCATCAACATGAGGGGCGAGGTGGGGAGCGCGCGTTCCCTGGGTCCTCGTCACGGATCACCACGTCTTCATGGAGAGACACCACATCTTGCCGCTGGGCGCGCTCCATCCCTCGACCTCTTCCCGCGCCCTTCCCGTCCTCCGCCTACCCCTGCCGCAGCGTCGTCGGCGCCGCCGGGTCCGGTTCGACCGGCCGCTCCCAGCGCAGCTCCCGCGGCGGCTCGCGCATCCGCAGCACCCGCGCCGGGATGCCGCCGACCACCGCGTTGGCGGGCACGTCCTTGGTGACCACCGAGTTGGTCCCGACCACCGCGTTGTCGCCGATCCGGACGCCGCGCAGGACGCAGGCGCCGTAGCCGATCCAGACGTTGGAGCCGACCTCGACGTCGCGCTTGTAGATGCCCTGCTGCCGGATCGGCCGCTCGACTTCGACCACGCCGTGGTCGAAGTCGATGAACATCGCCCGGTCGGCGATCACGCACTGCTCGCCGATCCGCACGTGCTGGTAGGCGGAGATCGTGCACTCCTGGCCCATCACCGTCTTGGCGCCGATCTCGACCAGCCCCTCGTGGCAGCGCACCTTGGTGCGGTCGCCGAGCCAGACGAAGCGGCCGAAGTCGACCCGCCCGCGGCTGCCGATCTCGATTTCGAGCCCGCGCCCGAAGAAGACGAAGCCGTCGGTCCGCCAACGGCGCCCCGCCGGGGTCAGCAGGCGCCGCCACAGGTAGCGCCAGCCGAGCCGCGCGTAGCGCCAGTTGAGCATCCGGTTGCGGGCGAGGAAGCGGAGCACGGCGGGGCAACTCTAGACTGGCGCCCACGTGCCTGATGTCGCGAAAGACGCCCCGCTCGCCGAGCGGCTGATCGCCGGCGACAAGCGCGCGCTGGCGCGCGCGATCACGCTGATCGAGTCCGACGACCCGGCCGGCTGGGATCTCGTCCGCGAGGTCTACCCGCGCACCGGCAAGGCGCGGATCATCGGCCTCACGGGACCGCCCGGGGTCGGCAAGAGCACCCTGATCGGGGCGCTGACCGGCGAGCTGCGCAAGGCCGAGCGGGAGGTCGCGGTGCTCTCGATCGACCCGTCCAGCCCGTTCACCCGCGGCGCCCTGCTCGGCGACCGGATCCGTCTCTCCGACCACTTCCTCGACCCCGGCGTCTTCATCCGCTCGATGGCCTCGCGCGGCGCCCTCGGCGGCCTCTCCGAGGCGGCCCTGCAGGTCGCGTTGGTGATGGACGCGGCGGGCAAGGACGACGTCCTGATCGAGACCGTCGGCGTCGGCCAGGCGGAGATCGACATCGTCGATCACGCCGACACGATCGTCCTCGCGCTGATGCCCGGCTCCGGCGACTCGATCCAGGCGCTGAAGGCGGGGGTGATGGAGATCCCCGACGTGATCGTCGTCAACAAGGCCGACCATCCGATGACCGACACGATGGTGCGCGAGATTCGCGGCGTGCTGACGTTGTCCCACGAGCGGGGCGCCTGGAAGGTGCCGATCCT